>JBEBDM010000159.1:0-5451 GCA_041156905.1 Actinomycetota bacterium
GAGCAGATCGCCATCGTCGACGCAGCCCCGGGTACGACCCTCTCGGTCGTGCGTGCGGGAGAAGTGGTCGCTGACGGAACGGTCGACGAGCAGGGCTCGCTGCTGTTCCGCGAACTCGAGCCCGGCGCCGACTACCTGGTCGTCAGCGAGACCGAGACCACCGACGTCCTCACCGTGTGGTCGCCCGACGACGTCCCGCCGCAGGAGCTCTACTCCGAGCAGCAGACCCTGCTCCCCGCTGACGGCGGCTTCGGCTACATCGTCACCCGCGACGGCACGACCCTCAGCGCCAACGTGATCCTCCCCGGACCGGCTGCCGACGGCCCGTACCCCACGGTCGTCGAGTACAGCGGCTACCAGCCCTCCGACCCCGACAGCGCCCAGCTCGCCGCGGTGTACACGGCCATGGGCCTCGCCTACGTCGGTGTCAACATGCGCGGCACCGGCTGCAGCGGCGGCTCGTACCGGTTCTTCGAGACCGTGCAGTTGCTCGACGGCTACGACGCCATCGAGGCCGTCGCCGCCCAGCCGTGGGTGCTCGACAACGAGGTCGGCATGGTCGGCATCAGCTACCCGGGCATCAGCCAGCTGTTCGTCGCGTCGACCCGCCCGCCGAGCCTGAACAGCATCACCCCGCTGTCGGTGCTCGACGACTCGGCCCGCAGCACGCTCTACCCCGGCGGCATCCTCAACACCGGCTTCGCCGTCGAGTGGACGAGCCAGCGCGTCGAGCAGGCCAAGCCCTACGGGCAGGAGTGGACCAAGACCCGGGCCGATGCCGGCGACACCGTCTGCGCCGACAACCAGGAACTCCGCCTCCAGAACCCCGACCTCCTCGCCGAGATCGAGGCCAACCAGTTCTACACGAGCCCGCTCGGCGACTCCCTCGCCCCGGTGACGATGGTCGACAAGATCGAGGTGCCCGTGTTCCTCGCCGGTGCGTGGCAGGACGAGCAGACCGGTGGCCACTTCCCCGCGATGCTCCCGGCGTTCACGAACACCCCGCACCTGTACGTCTCGCTCGTCAACGGCCTCCACACCGAGTCGCTGTCGCCGACCATCGCCCGGCGCTACATCGAGTTCCTGCAGCTGTACGTCGGCAAGAAGGTCCCCGACCTCTCGGCCGGCCCGATCATCGCCGGCGGCCTCGGTGCCGCCATCTGGGGCACGGGTGAGTTCGGCCCGTGGGAGAACCGCTTCGAGGGGATGACCTTCGAGGAGGCGCTCGCCGCGTTCGAGGCCGAGAAGCCCGTGCGCGTCCACCTCGAGCAGGGCGGCAACCCCGACTTCGTGGCCGGCACGCCCGAGGCCAACCAGACCCTCGAGTTCGATTCGTGGCCGATCCCCGAGGTCGAGGCCGCCCGTTGGGGTCTCTCGATCTCCGGGCAGCTCCTCGCCGACGGCGCTGTCGACCCCGCTCCCGGTTCGGTGTCGTACACCGCCGATCCGACCGCACTGCCGGCGACCTTCCTCGCCGCCGACAGCCCCAACATCTGGAACATCGGCGTGAAGTGGGACTGGCAGCCGCTGCCCACCGGCACCGGTGTCGGTTTCGCCACCGCTCCGCTCACCGACGACCTCGTGCTCATCGGTTCGGCCTCGGCCGATCTCTGGATCACGTCGTCGACCGGTGACACCGACCTCGAGGTCACCATCAGCGAGATCCGTCCCGACGGCACCGAGATCTACGTCCAGAGCGGTTGGCTGCGCGCCAGCCAGCGTGCCCTCGACGAGGCGGCGAGCAGCGAACTGCGACCCGCCCACACCAACTTCGAGGCCGATGCCGCCCCGCTCGGTGACGAGCCGAGCCTCGCCCGCGTCGACATCTTCCCGTTCGCCCACGTCTTCCGGGCCGGGAGTCGCCTACGCATCACGGTCGACGCCCCGGGCAACGCCCGCGGTGAGTGGGAGTTCCGCTCGATCAGCGCCGGCGAGACCGTCTCGATCTACACGGGCGCCGACTATCCGTCGTCGATCGCCCTGCCGGTCGTGCCGGGCATCAGCATCACCGCTCCGGTCCCGCCGGCCTGCGGAAGCCTGCGCGGCCAGCCCTGCCGCGAGTACGTCCCCGCCTCCAACGGCGGCTGACACCTCGAGTCCCCCACCGGCCTGCTGCCGGGTGGCGCACGACGAGTGCGCACCGTGCTGCAGGCCGGTGGGAGGACGAGGACGGCAACGCTCTCGGTAGCCTCGGAGGGCCATGGACGCGAACGAGGTGCTCTCCCAAGCCGCACAGCGGCGGACGTTCGCGATCATCAGCCACCCCGACGCGGGCAAGACCACGCTGACCGAGAAGTTCCTCCTCTACTCCGGTGCCGTCCAGGAGGCAGGAGCCGTCCACGCCCGAGAGGGTCGGCGCAGCGCCCGTAGCGACTGGATGGAGCTCGAGCAGCAGCGCGGCATCAGCATCAGCAGCACCGTGCTCCAGTTCCCATACCAGGGCCACACGATCAACCTGCTCGACACGCCGGGTCACCGCGATTTCAGCGAGGACACCTACCGGGTGCTCGCCGCCGTCGACGCGGTCGTGATGGTGCTCGACGCCGCGAAGGGCATCGAGAGCCAGACGCTCAAGCTCTTCCAGGTCTGCCGCTCGCGCAACCTGCCGGTCCTGACCTTCCTCAACAAGTACGACCGTCCCGGGCGCGAGCCGCTCGAGTTGCTCGACGAGATCGAGTCGCAGATCAACCTCCGCCCCACGCCGGTCACCTGGCCGGTGGGCAGCGGCGAGGACTTCCGCGGCGTGGTCGACCGGCGCACCGGTCTCTACACGCGCTTCACCCGCACCGCACGTGGGGCCTCAGCAGCGCTCGAGGAAGACCTCCCGTTCGACGAGGCCTCCAAGGAAGGCGGCCGCGCCTGGCAGCAGGCGATCGACGAGCTCGGTCTGCTCGACGCCGTCGATGCCGTCGTCGACATGCCCTCGTTCCTCGCCGGCGAGTCGACTCCCCTCTTCGTGGGTTCGGCGCTCACCAACTTCGGCGTGCGCAAGCTCCTCGACGCCGTGGTCGAGCTCGCTCCCGAGCCCTCGCCGCGCGTCGACGTCGACGACGTCGCCCACCCGCTCGAGGCGCCGTTCAGCGCCTTCGTCTTCAAGGTGCAGGCGAACATGGACCCGTCGCACCGCGACCGCATCGCCTTCGCCCGCATCTGCTCGGGTCGCTTCGACCGCGGCATGACGGTGACCAACTCCCGCACTGGACGCGAGATGACCACCAAGTACGCGACCACCGCGTTCGGCGCCGACCGCGAGACCGTCGACATCGCCTACCCGGGCGACGTCGTGGGTCTCGTGAACGCCAGCGGCGTGCTCATCGGCGACACCCTCTTCGACTCCGGCCCCGACGGTCAGCCGGCCAGGTTCCCGCAGCTGCCGTTCTTCGCCCCCGAGGTGTTCGCCAAGGCCCGACCGCTCGACAACGGCAAGTTCAAGCAGTTCCGCAAGGGACTCGAGCAGCTCGCCGAGGAGGGCGTCGTGCAGGTGCTGCGCGACCCCGACATGGGCGATGTCGAGAACGTGCTCGCCGCCGTCGGTCAGCTGCAGTTCGAGGTGTTCGCCCACCGACTCGGCAGCGAGTTCGGAGCGCCCACCGAGATCGTCGGCACGCCGTACCAGGCCATCCGCCTGACCGACAAGGCCTCGGCCGAGCGCCTGCGCACCATCGGCGGCATCCGCATCCTCACTCGGGCCGACGGAGCGCTGTGCGCCCTGTTCGAGAATCGGTTCCGACTCCAGCGTCTCCTCGCCGACGAGCCCGAGCTGACACTCGACCCGATCATCGCCGACGCCACCCCCCTCTCCTGACCCCCACCCCACCGATCTCGGCGCAGATCGTCCCGGAAAACGCAACTATGCGTACCGAGATCCTGAGAGGGTCGGGCTCACCGATCTTCTCGGTACGTATCGTCCCGAAATCCGGGACGATCTGCGCCGAGATCGGAGGGTGGTGGGGTCAGACGGCGCACTCGCTGTCGCCGACGGCGGCCACGAACGGGCCGGTCTCGCCGTAGTCGACGTAGAACTCCGGGGCTTCGGCAGGGCTCGGGAAGACGTCGAGGTCGGCGAGGCCCTTGGCGACCTCGCTGGCTCCACCAGAGCGATCCATCCACGAGCGGAACGACTCTCCGGCCGTGCGCTCGTCGTTGAAGCGACGGATCACGCGGGCTGCGGCCTGGGGTGCCGCCTTGGCCGGAAGACGGAGCGCCTTGTCACCGAAGTGGATCTGCTCCTCACCGACGTAGCCACCGAGCAGCATCTGGTAGCCCGGAGCCGACTGGCCGTGGGCGCGACGCTCGGCCCCGAAGAACCCGATGTCGGCAGCGTGGTGCTGGCCACAGCTGTTGGTGCATCCAGAGATGTTGATCCGCACTCCACCGACCTCGGCGAGGCCCTCCTCCTCGAGGATGTCACCGATCGCCTTGGCGAGACCGCGGCTCTGGGTCACGGCGATGTTGCAGGTGTCGGCACCCGGGCAGGCGACGACGTCGCGGGAGAGTTCGGCGCCGGGTCGGGCCATGCCGATCGCCTCGAGGCGGGCATAGAGCACCGGGAGCTGCTCCTCGGTCAGTCCGCGGAAGACCACGTTCTGACGGTTGGAGAGACGCACGTCGGCACCGAGTTCGCGCTGCATCGCGGCGAGAGCACGGAACTGGGCAGAGGTGATGTCACCAAGGGCGGCGTAGGCGACGGCCGACACCGAGCCGTTGGCCGCGCCGCGGATCACGCTGGCGTGGACCCAACGCTGGTACGGGTCGCGGGGCGTGAGCGACACGGCCACACCCTGACCGACAGCGCTGACCTCGCCCTCACTCGCCCGACCAGCCGGCGCGTCGCCGCGCTCCTGCACGAGCGGCGGGATCCCACCCGGCCAGCTGCTCGACGCCGGCAGCGTGTGGCGCACCTTGATCACCCGGCGTCGCAGTTCGTCGATCCCGAGCTGGTCGACGACCCACTTCAGACGCGCCCGCAGCTTGTTGTCGCGGTTACCCGTCTGGTCGAACACGCGCAGGATGGCCTCGATCGTCGGGAGGAGGTCCTCACGTGACGTGAACTCCTCGAGCGCCAGGGCCGGGTGCGGCGTGGCTCCGAGTCCGCCCGCCATGTACACGCGGAAGCCCTGCTCGACGGTGCCGTCGTCGCGGGTGCGGGTGACGGCCACGACACCGGCGTCGTTGAACATCGCCTGACCGCAGTCGGTGCTGCAGCCGCTGAAGTTGATCTTGAACTTGCGCGGGAGACGCTGGCCGAGCGGGTTGCGCACGAAGTGCTCGAAGGCCGCCTCGGCCCACGGTGTGACGTCGAGGTGCTCGTGCGGGCAGGCGCCGGCGAGATGGCAGGCCATGACGTTGCGCACCGTGTCGCCACACGCCTCGCGACTGGTGAGGCCGACACCGGCGATCAGCCGCATGACCTCGGGGAGCTGACGTAGCTCGACGAAGTGGAACTGGATG
>JBEBDM010000160.1:0-5283 GCA_041156905.1 Actinomycetota bacterium
ACGGTGATCGTCCGGCCCGTCGCCGCGGCAGTCGTCCCGAGCACCGCCATCGCCGAGGCCCGGAGGACCGATGGTTCGAGCCGTGTCACCAGCGCGAACCATGCGATGAGCGCCACTGTCGCCGTCCAGCGCCGTCGGGCCCCGAGCCGAGCCAGCAGCGGTGCCGCCCCGGCGAGCAGGTAGGCCACGTTCTGTCCCGAGACGGCTGTCAGGTGCGAGAGCCCGGAGGCCCGGAACGCATCGACCATCCATCGCGGTTCGGCGGAGTCGTCGCCGATCACGAGACCGCGGAACAACGCCGCCTCCTCCGCATCCATCGTCTCGTCGGCAGAGGCCCGCAACGCCGCACGGACCCTGTTGCCCGGCCTGTGGGGCAGCCCGGCGGGACGGAGATCGCCCACGACCTCGACGTCGAACCGACCGACCACGTGACGGACCAGCGCACGGCGGTCGTCGACCGCCTGCCGGTTGCCCCGCACCCAGAGCAGGTCGCCGGCCATGGCTCGCTCAAGACGCGCTGCCCGACCACCGAAGACCCACACCGCGAAGCGTTCGCCCTCGATCTCCACCACCACCCTGGTTCCGCCACCCACCTGCTCGGGATCGTTCACGAGTTCGACCCAGCCCTCCGTCGGCCCCGTGCGCCGGGCAGAGGCGCCTTCCCAGACGGCCGACGAGCGTGCCGAGGCGCACAGGACCAGGACGCACGCCATGACGACGACCGTCCACCGTGGTGGCTTCCGCCCGACGACGGCAACGACGCACAGCACGACTCCCACGACGGCCGCCTCGGCCACACCACGCCATGTCGCCAACGCCACGAGACCTGCCGTCGCCAGCCACGACGCGTCACCGACGTGATGCCACGGGCGCGCCGCCGTCGGGTCGTACTGTGTGTTCATGGCCACCGTCGCTCCCCGATCCGAACGGCCCGTCCCGTTCGGTCCTCGCGACTACCGCCGCCGGATTCGCACCCGTGGACCGCTCCTCGCCCTGGCACCCTCGATCGTTGCCGGGCTCGTGGCGTTGCTCCTGCTGTGGGGCAACTCGGCGACGTGGCGCGGCATCGGAGCGGTGGCGTTGTCGCTGTTCGCAGCGCCGGTGCTGCTGGCCGTCGGTGCTCCACTGACCGGCGGGACGCTCCTCCTCCTCGGCATCGCCCTGAGCGCCGTCCTCTGGATCGGCCTCGGCGTCCTCGCCGCACAACGAGCGACCCGTCGGCCTGCTGCTGCGTGGCGTGAGTTCTGGGTCCAGTACATGTGGCTCGCCGGCGGGGTCTGGATCGGCGTCGTCGCGGCACTCGCGATCGCCAACCTCGTTCTCGGCAACGCCCTGCTCTGACCCGCGCCGCGACACCGGCCACGACAGCGCTCACGTCGTCACCAGGTCGCGGAGTCGCTCGAGGAGGGACGGACCGATCCCCGGCACGTCGGTGAGTTCGTCGACCGATGCAAAACCACCGTTGTCGGTGCGCCACCGCAGGATCGCCTCGGCGAGAACCGGGCCGATGCCGGGCAGCGCATCGAGTTGCTCCGCTGTCGCCGTGGCGAGAGACAACGGACCCGTGGGGACGGCCGGTCCGGGGTCGTCCGGCACCACCTCACCCGGTCGTGGCACCATCACCTTCTGACCGTCGACGAGTACGGCGGCGAGGTTGATCGCCGAGGTCTCGGCCTCGGTGGTCGCTCCGCCAGCCGCCGTGATCGCATCGACGACCCGCGCTCCGGCCGGGAGCGAGTAGACCCCGGGCACGCCGACGGCACCCGCCACGTGCACCACGACTTCCATGGCCACGGTGGTCGCCGGGGCAGCGACCACGGGCGCGGGCTCCCCCGCAGCCTGGTCGACCTCGCTCGTCGCTCGCGGCAGGGAGTCCTCGATCGGTGGCGGCGGTGCCGCCACGAGCCACCAGCCCACGAGAACGGCGCCCCCTGCGGCGAGACACCCCGTCACGATCCGCCCGGGTCCGACCCATCGGATCCAGCCGACGGCGCGCTCCCAGAGGGCACGTCGGACGGTTCGTCCTCGTTCACCCCACGAGGGTGGCGGAGGGGCGGGGCGACGCAGGACAGAGGGATCTGGCTCCACTGTTCCTCCCGGCAGATGGTCGCGCTCGGCGCGACGGGTGCTCAGGGGGAAGCGGCGCGGACCCTACCGGAGCCCTGTGACGTCGGCACCCTGCCAGTCGTCGCGCACGGCCGTGGCAAGCGATCGGCGCGCCACCCACTCGGCCTCGATCTCCATCGGGATGCGGAGATAGGCACCGTGATGTCCCTTGCGCCGCAGACGCCAGAGCAGGTAGTGGCCGAGATACCGGACACCGAACCCGAACACCCCGTGCCGACGCCACTGGCGCACGTGCACGAGTTCGTGCCGGATCAGGCGCTCGCTGACACACCCGTCACGGACGATGACGAGCGAGCCGAGGGTGATCCCGGCCATCCCCTTGGGGACCGGCCCGCCCGTCCAGAGCACGTAACCGTCACGACGCTCCAGCCTCGGATGACGCAGGTGGACGGACGACATGACGTCACCTTAGTCGTCGGCGTATCCGGGGTCACTCGGCCAGTTCGGGCTGAACAGGTGCCACTGCTCGGGAGCCCGACGGATGAGGATCTCGAGCTCGCGGGCGAGGTCCTGGGTGACCCGGGCGACGTCCTCCCGCAAGCCGCCCTGTCGCTCGATCGTGAGCGGCGGCCGCACGACGGCATGGTGACCGTCGGTGCGGGCGGTGAAGTACACACCGATCGGCAGCACCGGGGCCCCCATCCGCAGCCCGAGCATCGCAGGGCCCGCGGGCAGGGTCGTGCGCTCTCCGAAGAACTCGACCTCGACCCCGTTGCGCTCGATGTCACGATCGCTGAGGAGACACACGATCTGGTTCTCCTTCAGCGCCGCCATCACCGCCGCGCCCGCTCCAGATCCGGTGGGCACGACCGTCATCCCGAGTTCGCGCCGCAGGTCGGCGAACCACTCGAACAGCTCGGGAGGCTGGAGGGCCTCGACCACCACTGTCAGCCGGTAGCCCTTGTCGGTCATCCACCGCCCGGCCCACTCCCAGCCACCGAGGTGCGGCAGGGCGAAGATGCACCCGTTGCCCTTCTCGAGCGCGGCCGGGATGTGCTCGAACCCGTCGACGCTGAACGTGCGGTCGACTCGGCGGGCACTCAGCGACGGGAGCCGGAACGACTCGACGTAGTACCGGGCGTACGACTCGAACGCCTGCTGTGCGGCGATCCGCAATGCCACTCCACGCAGCCCGGGATCGGCCCGACGCAGGTGCCGCTCGATCATGTCGCGCTTGGCCTGGCTGAGCACGCCGGCGCCGTAGCCCAGCGACGACGCGGCGACAGCCGCCACGGGGGCGGGCATCAGCCGAGCCGCCAGCGAACCCAGTCGGTAGGCCCCGACCGTCGCTGCATCGGTGACGGCCGCAGGGACGACTCGTCGCCGATCGTCGTCCGTCATCGGACGCCTAGTCGGGGCGACGCGTCGAGGCGCCGCGGGCGATCGACCGACGACGCTCGGTGCGGCTCACTCGCCGACTCTGGCGCCGGCTCCGACGCTGCTCGATCCGGGCGGCAGTCACGGGGGCGACGGCGGCCTGCTTCCAGACCTTCACGAAGCGCTGCACGGCGGTCACACTCGTGAGGGCCAGCATCAGCCACAGGATCGGGATGAGCAGCGGCGGGAAGAGCAGGCCGAGGCACAGTGCGATGATCCGCTCGGCGCGCTCCATGAGCCCGCCCTTGGCGTCGAGACCGAGCGACTCGGCCTTGGCGCGCATGTAGCTGATCGAGGCGCTGACACCGAGGAGTGCGAACGGCAGCATCGCCATGTGCGGCGACTCGGTGGAGGCGAAGTGCCACGCCACGCCGCCGAACAGGAGGGCATCGGAGAAGCGGTCGATGGTCGAGTCGAAGAACGCCCCGCGCTGGCTGCTCGTGTTGGAGGCCTTGGCCAGGGCACCATCGAGGAGGTCGGGAAGGGCGGCGAGCACCACCAGGAGCAGACCGAGGCGCAGGTAGCCAGCGCCGATCGCGACGGCGGAGCCGACCGAGATCAGCAAGCCGACGAAGGTCAGGTGGTCAGGGGTCAGCCCGGTGCGCCGAAGGCCGTCGCCGAGCGGCTTGACGGCCTTGTCGACCGGGGCTCGGAACTTGCCGTCGAACATGGGGGCAGGTTAGTCGGCGCGGGGCGACCACGAGGGTCAGACCCGTGAGTGCGTCAGACGTCCCAGTCCTCGACCGGGTTGTCCTGCACCATGTGCTCGACCACGCGGCCGTCGACAGCATCGACGAGCACGAGCCCGCGGCGACGCGGCGGCTCCTCGGCGCTGTACACGAGCACCCGCCAGGTCGGGCGACTGCGCAGCCCACGCCACACCTGCTGGGCCGAGGCATGACCCACGGGGAAACCGACCGCCCCTTGGGCGTGGACCAGCGCCTGCTTCTCGTCGACGGTCATCCGCCAGCCCGAGGTGAACGACACGATCGCCACCACGCCCAGGAGGATGGCGGCGGCGAGGAATCCGTCGTTGACGAGCACCGAACCGTCGGCGAAGGCCCATGCGGCGACGCAGGCCACGGCGACGAGCGCGTAGATCATCGCCGGCTTGCGACGGCGACTGTTGTCGGGGAACTCGTACGGACCCGCAGCTCCGGCGACGTCGAGATCGTGCGGGAGCTCGTCACGCAGGTCGTTGTTCTGGCCCGCCTCGTTCATGCCCTCACACTACTGGCCGCCCGGCGCGGTCAGTCGAACAGTGCAGGCCCGGAACCGGGTGCGGGAGCCGCTACTCCAAGATGGTGATAGGCGGCGGGCATCGCGATGCGACCCCGGGGAGTACGGGCGAGGAGGCCCTGCTGGATGAGGAACGGCTCGTACATGTCCTCGACCGTCTCGGGCTGCTCGCCCACGCTGATGGCGAGGGTGCTGAGACCGACCGGACCGCCGTGGAA
Source organism: Actinomycetota bacterium (assembly GCA_041156905.1). Classification (GTDB taxonomy): domain Bacteria; phylum Actinomycetota; class Acidimicrobiia; order Acidimicrobiales; family Ilumatobacteraceae; genus UBA668. The sequence goes on from JBEBDM010000160.1 coordinate 4,962, forward strand.
CTGCACGCAGATCGCGTTCAGGATGGCGCGGTCGACCTTGTCGAGGCCGCGCTCGTCGACCCCGAACACTCGCAGACCCTCACGAGCCGTCTCCTCCGACACCGTGCCGTCACCACGGACCTCGGCGAAGTCGCGCACGCGGCGCAGCAACCGGTTGGCGATACGCGGGGTGCCACGCGAGCGCCGGGCGATCTCCCACGCACCGTCTCGATCGATGGTGACGTCGAGGATGCCCGCAGCGCGTTCGACGATTGCCCTCAACTCGTCGTCGTCGTAGTAGTCGAGGCGAGCGACGAGCCCGAAGCGATCGCGGAGCGGACCG
>JBEBDM010000161.1:0-6265 GCA_041156905.1 Actinomycetota bacterium
ACTCCCCCCGTCGCACATGGAAGGTTCCCGCATGCTCGCTCGTCTCGCGCGCTTCAGCCACCGTCGCCGTCGCCTCATGGTGTTCGGCATCTGGCTCCCCGTCATGATCGCCCTCACCGCCGTCGGTGGTCGGCTCGGTGACTACAACACCGACTTCTCCCTGCCCGACAGCGAGTCGAAGCAGGTCGTCGACATCCTCAAGGGCGCCGGCCTCGGCGAACGTGGTGGTGACACCGCACAGATCGTCTTCAGTGCCACCCAGGGCATCGACGATCCCGCCGTGAAGACGGCCATGGAGGAGATGTTCGCCGAGGTCGCGGGCGTCCCCGGACTCGCCGTCACCAGCCCCTACTCGGCCGACGGCGCTCGCTTCGTCAGCACCACCCAGCCGATCGCCTTCGCCGAGATCGGCTACGAGATGAAGGGCCAGGCCGGCCGGATCGAACTCGCCGACAAGGTGCGCGCCATCGGCGACACCGTCGACGTCGACGGCCTCACGATCGAGTACGGCGGCCAGCTGTTCGCCGAGTTCGAGTTCCCACCCAGCGAACTCCTCGGCCTCATCGCCGCCGTCATCATCCTGCTGGTCGCGTTCGGATCGGTCCTGGCCATGGGCCTCCCGATCGGGACCGCCCTGTTCGGACTCGCCAGCGGCATCGGCATCGTCGGCATCGCCAGCACCTTCATCTCGATGCCGGAGTTCAGTACCCAGATGTCAGCGATGATCGGCCTCGGCGTCGGCATCGACTACGCCCTGTTCATCGTCACCCGCTACCGCGAGGCCCTGCGCGAGGGCTTCGAGCCCGAGGGCGCCGTCGTCCGCGCCGTCGACACCTCCGGTCGCGCCGTTCTCTTCGCTGGCATCACCGTCATGGTCTCGCTGCTCGGCCTGTTCGTCGTCGGCCTGTCGTTCGTGCGCGGCCTCGCCGTCGCCGGTGCCATCGCCGTGCTCGTCATGGTCGTCGCCTCGCTGACGCTGCTGCCCGCGCTGCTCGGCTTCGTCGGCCGCTCGATCGATGTCACCACCCGCGCCGCTGCGGCCGGTGTCGCGGTGGCCGTGCTCCTGTCGCTCACCGCTGTCTTCACCGGCGTGCTCGCCCTCATCGGCGTCGGCATCCTCGCCGGTCTGGTCGTCTGGGCACTGCGGTTCATCCCCGGGCTCGGCAGCCTGCGCATCGCTCTCCCGACCCGCACCGAGAAGCCGCGCCAGGAGCAGTTCTGGTGGCGATGGAGCCGCTTCGTCCAGCGCCGTCCGTGGACCGCCGCCATCGCCGGTGCCCTCGTCCTGTTGGTGCTCTCGGTCCCGCTGCTCAGCATCCGCCTGGGCTTCGGCGACACCGGCAACCTCCCCGAGGACTACACCGCCCGCAAGGCCTACGACCTCATCACCGACGGGTTCGGTGCCGGTTACACGGCCCCCCTCACCCTGCTCACCGACGATGCCAGCGCCACCCCCGGCGCGCTCGAGGCCGTCACGGCCGCGGTGAGCGCCACCGACGGCGTCGCCTTCGCCAGCCCGGCCAACGAACTCGCCCCCGGTGTACACCTGTGGCAGGTGTACCCCACCACGAGCGCCCAGGACGCCGCTACCGGCGACCTCGTGAAGCGCCTGCGGGCCGACGTGCTCCCCGCGACAGGTGTCGACGTCAAGGTCGGCGGGTTCAACGCCGGCAGCATCGACTTCGCCGACTACCTCGCCGGTCGCCTCCCGTGGCTCATCGGTGGCGTACTCGTCGTGTCGTTCCTGCTGTTGATGATCGTCTTCCGCAGCCTCCTCGTGCCGCTCAAGGCCGTGATCATGAACCTGCTGTCGGTGGGTGCCGCGTACGGCGTCATCGTCGCCATCTTCCAGTGGGGATGGGGCAAGGACCTGATCGGTGTCGGCAAGGCCGGCCCGGTCGAGGCGTGGGCCCCGATGATGCTGTTCGCCATCGTGTTCGGGCTCAGCATGGACTACGAGGTCTTCCTCCTCTCGCGCATGAAGGAGGAGTTCGATCGGACCGGCGACAACGACGCCGCCGTGGCCGACGGTCTGGCCGTGACAGCACGCGTCATCACTGCCGCTGCGTTGATCATGGTATGTGTCTTCGCCGCCTTCGTCCTCGGTATCGATCGTCAGCTCAAGCTCTTCGGACTCGGGATGGCCGTCGCCGTCCTCGTCGACGCCACCATCGTCCGCATGGTGCTCGTCCCCTCCACGATGAAGCTCCTGGGTGCCCGCAACTGGTGGATGCCCAAGTGGCTCGACCGTGTCCTGCCGCACCTGAACATCGAGGGTTCGTCGACCTCGAACGGACCGACTGCTTGACAACCCGCCTCGGTTTGCTCTAGCGATGACGCCCATGTCCCGCCCGCTCGTCATCGTCGAGTCGCCCGCCAAGGCCAAGACGATCGCCCGTTTCCTCGGCTCGGAGTTCGACGTCCGCGCCTCGGTGGGCCACGTCGCCGACCTCCCGTCGAGCGGACTCCAGATCGACGTCGACAACGGTTTCAAGCCCACGTACGAGCTCACCAACAGGGGCAAGGACGTCGTCAAGGACCTCAAGGCCCTGCTCAAGAACGCCACCGAGCTGTACCTCGCGACCGACGAGGACCGCGAGGGTGAGGCCATCTCGTGGCACCTCCTCGAGTACCTCAAGCCGAAGGTGCCGGTGAAGCGGATGGTGTTCCACGAGATCACCAAGGCCGCCATCCAGCACGCCGTCGACAACCCTCGTGGTCTCGACTACGGACTCGTCGACGCCGCCGAGACCCGTCGCCTCCTCGACCGCCTCTACGGCTACGAGCTCTCGCCGGTGATGTGGCGCAAGGTGGCCCGCGGCCTGTCGGCCGGACGTGTGCAGAGCCCTGCCGTCCGCCTCGTCGTGGAGCGCGAGCGGGAGCGGATCGCGTTCGTCACTGCCGACTACTGGGACATCGAGCTCTCGACCGCGACCTCGCCCGCCTTCACGGCGACCCTCGTCGCCCTCGACGGCACCAAGGTCGCCACAGGCAAGGACTTCACCTCCGACGGCCGGCCCCGCGCCAAGGTCGTCGTCATCCCCGAGGCCCGCGCCCGGCAACTCGCCGACGATCTCGGTGCGGCGTCGTTCGCCGTGCGGTCGGTCGAGGAGAAGCCGTACCGGAGCAGCCCCAAGGCACCATTCATGACGAGCACCCTGCAGCAGGAGGGTGGCCGCAAGCTGCGCCTCGGCGCGGCACAGGTGATGCGCATCGCCCAGGGCCTCTACGAGCGTGGCTACATCACCTACATGCGTACCGACAACGTCGTGCTCAGCGACGAGGCACTCGCCGCCGTGCGCAGCGAGGTCGGCCGCAGTTACGGCAGCAACTTCCTCTCCCCGTCGCCTCGGCAGTTCAGCACGAAGATCAAGAACGCCCAGGAAGCACACGAGGCGATCCGGCCCACCACCCCGCTGCGGTCGCCCGACCAGCTGTCGGGTGAGCTCAACGGCCAGGAACTCCAGCTGTACCGGATGATCTGGCAGCGCACCCTCGCCTCGCAGATGGCCGACGCCACTGGCACCACCGTGAGCGTCCGCCTCGGCGCCATCGCCTCCGACGGAACCGACTGCGAGTTCGCCGCGAGCGGTACGACGATCACCTTCCCCGGCTACCGGCAGGTGTACGTCGAGTCGACCGACGACTCCGACGCCGACTCCGACGAGCGCGAGGCGCTCCTCCCGCCGCTCACCGAGGGTCAGCGCGTCGCCGTCGAGTCGCTCGTGCCGCACGGTCACTCGACCACGCCCCCCGCCCGGTACACCGAGGCCTCACTCGTGAAGCGACTCGAGGAACTCGGCATCGGCCGTCCGAGCACCTGGGCCAACACGATCCAGGTCGTGCAGGACCGCGGGTACCTCTGGAAGAAGGGGCAGGCCCTCGTGCCGACCTGGACGGCGTTCGCCGTGACCGGGCTCATGGAGCAGCACTTCGACGAGCTGATCGACTACGCCTTCACCGCCCGCATCGAGGAGGACCTCGACGCGATCGCCCGCAACGAACTGCAGAAGGCCGACTGGCTGCAGCAGTTCTACTTCGGGTCGGGCGAGTTCCACGAGGGCGACCTCGACGCGATGCCCGGCCTCAAGCGGCTCGTCGAGCAGAACCTCGACTCGATCGACGCGGCCGAGATCAACACCTTCCCGATCGGTGTCGACGCCGACGGTGTGCCCGTGGTGGTCAAGCCGGGCAAGTACGGCCCGTACGTCAAGCGCGGTGACGACACGGCGAGCGTTCCCGAGACCCTCTGCCCCGACGAGCTGACCCTCGACAAGGCGCTCGAGCTACTCGCAGCACCCAAGGGCGACGAGCCGATCGGCGAACTCGAGGGTCTCCCCGTCTTCGCCAAGAGCGGTCGCTACGGCCCCTACGTCCAGTGGGGAACCGCCGACACACCGCCGCCCGGCCTCGACAAACCGAAGATGGCAAGCCTGTTCTCGACGATGGTCATCGAGCGGATCACCCTCGCCGAGGCCGTCGAGCTGCTGCAGTTGCCGCGCACCCTCGGCGCCGATCCCGCCGACGGCGAGGCGATCGTCGCCAACAACGGTCGCTACGGCCCGTACATCCAGAAGGGCAAGGACTTCCGCACCATCGGGAGCGAGGAGCAGTTGCTCACCATCACCCTCGAGCAGGCGCTCCAGATCCTCGCCCAGCCGAAGGTGTTCCGCCGCGGCGGAGCGAGCCCGGCCTCCCGTGGCCCGCTGCGCGAGTTCGGCACCGATCCGGTGAGCGGCAAGGCCGTGGTCGCCAAGGACGGCAAGTTCGGCGTCTACGTGACCGACGGCGAGACCAACGCGTCGCTCTCCAAGGGCGACCGACTCGAGGTCATGGAGCCCGAGCGCGCCTACGAGCTGCTCGCCCTGCGCCGTGAGGCCCTCATCGAGAAGGGCGGGGCTCCGGGCAAGCGCGCCGCGGCCACCAAGAAGGCGGCCGCGAAGAAGGCTGCTCCCGCCAAGAAGGCTCCCGCGAAGAAGGCAGCACCGGCGAAGAAGGCCGCGGCCAAGAAGGCCGCTCCGGCGAAGAAGACGGTCGCGAAGAAGGCTGCTCCGGCCAAGAAGGCCGCTGCCAAGAAGACCCCCTGATACCGTGCCTCGGGCATGGCGAGGGGTCGGTACATCGTTCTGGAGGGCGCCGAGGGCTGCGGCAAGAGCACGCAGGCTCAGCGACTCGCGGCCTCGCTCGACGCCCTGCTGACCCGCGAGACGGGCGGCACGGCGATCGGTCAGCGGATCCGTGGGATCCTCCACGACACGACGGTCACGAACCTCGCACCACGCAGCGAGGCCCTGCTCACCGCGGCCGATCGCGCCCAGCACCTCGCCGAGTTGGTGGTGCCCGCACTCGAGTCGGGTCGACACGTCGTGAGCGACCGCAGCGTCTACAGCACTCTCGCCTACCAGGGCTACGGGCGACGCCTCCCCGTCGACGACATCCGTCGGATCAACGACTGGGCGATCGAGGGACTCTGGCCCGAACTGGTCATCCTCCTCGACGCTCCCGCGGAGGTGCTCGCAGCCCGGATGGCCGGCCGCGAACTCGACCGCTTCGAGCAGGAGAGCAGCGACTTCTTCGAGCGCGTCAACGCCGGATTCCGGACGATGGCCGCTGACGAGCCCGACCGCTGGGTGACCATCGATGCCGGCCTCTCCGCCGACGAGGTCACCGACCTGATCCGCACCGCCGTGCGCGACCGACTGGGGCTGTGATGTTCCCCGGGTACACGCAGTCGGTGTGGGACGGGGTCGTCGGGCAGGGCCGTGCCGTCGACATCCTCCGCCACGCCGTCGACCGGCCCGTCCACGCCTACCTGTTCGTCGGTCCGCCCGGGTGCACGAAGGCCGTGGCCGCCCGCGCCTTCGCCGCAATGCTGCTGGCCGGCATCGACGACGCCGAGCACCGCGACGCCCGACTCGCTCTCTCCCGACAGCATCCTGACGTCACCGAGACCGAGCGCGTTGGCGCCTCGATCGACAAAGCACAGGTGAGCGAGGTCATCCGCGTGGCCGCGCTCGCACCTGTCGAGGGCAAGCGCAAGGTGATGATCCTCCACGACTTCCACCTCCTCGATGCCGAAGGTGCGGCACGGCTGTTGAAGACTCTCGAGGAGCCCATCAACGACACGGTGTTCCTGGTGCTCGCCGACCAGATCCCACCCGAGTTGGTCACGATCGCATCTCGCTGTGTGCGTGTCGACTTCTCGCCGATCCCCGAGGACGTCCTGCGCGACACGTTGCTGGCCGAGGGCCACGACCCCGACCGT
>JBEBDM010000162.1:0-7983 GCA_041156905.1 Actinomycetota bacterium
CGATCACACCCACGGCGACGAGGTCGTTGGCCGTGAAGTAGGCCGTCGGGCGCTCGGCCTGTCCGAGTGTGCGCGTCGCAGCCCGCTCGCCGGCCTTCTCGGTGAAGTCGCCGGGGATCACCTGCACGTGGTCCCCGAGTCCGGCAGCGCGCATCGCCGAGAGGTAACCGGCCCGACGGGTGGCGGCACCGGCGCCCTTGCCGCCGTCGACGTGGGCGATACGGCGGTGTCCGAGGGAGTGCAGGTGTTGCACGGCGAGTCGGGCGCCCTCGGCGTCATCGGCACTCACCGACCCGAGCATCGCACCGGTGAGCGAGCGGCCGGCGCTCACGACCGGCACCTCGCCCGCGACCGTCTCGAGTCGCTCGAGCGGCAGACGGCACCCGGCGACGAGGATCGCATCGACCTGCGAGGCGAGGAAGGTGTCGACGGCCTGGCTCTCGACAGCGGCCGAACGAAGCCCCGTGGCGAGCAACAGGTGGTAGCCGGCCTTCTCGGCCGTGTCGTGGGCCCCGTCGGCGAGCTCGGCGTACCACGGGTTGTGGAGGTCGTCGAGCAGGAGCCCGATGGTCATGGTCCGGAGCGAGGCGAGTCGGCTGGCGGCGAGGTTGCGCCGGTATCCGAGGCGTTCAGCGGCGGCCAGTACGGCAGCGCGAGAGGCAGCGCTGGGTCGGTCGGAGCCGCGCATGACCAGCGAGACCAGCGAACGCGACACCCCGGCTGCGGCCGCGACGTTGTCCATCGTCACGCTCTGTCCCGCGTCGCGGGAGCGGCGGACGCGATCGTTGGCCACGCAGCGCCGGGTCAGTGGCCGGGGACGAAGTTCTCGCGGGCGGTGCGGATCACGGCCCACGCGGCGTCACGTCCGGCGATCCCCGCGGTCGACGAGGTCTTGCCGGGCTCGAGCGCCTTGTACACCTCGAAGAAGTGCTGGATCTCGTTCACCAACTGCGGCGTGAGGTCCTCGAGATCGTTGACGCCCTCCCAGCGCGGCTCCTTGGGCGGCACGCAGATCAACTTGGCGTCCTCGCCGGCCTCGTCATGCATGTAGAGCACCCCGATGGGGCGGGCCTCGACCCACACGCCCGGGTACACCGGGTCCTCGAGGAGCACGAGGGCGTCGAGTGGATCGCCGTCGCCACCGAGGGTGTCGGGCACGAATCCGTAGTCGGCCGGGTACGTGGTGGCCGTGAAGAGTCGCCGGTCGAGGAAGACCCGCCCGGTCTCGTGGTCGATCTCGTACTTGTTGCGACTGCCCCGGGGGATCTCGATCACCACGTGGATGCAGCCGTCGGAGGGTTGGCTCGCCATACCGAGATCGTGGCACACGGAGGCTCCCGTTCACACGCCCGTCACGAATTCGGAACCGGGGTGTGGGGTTGCGTGGCTAGGGTCCGGCCCCGATGAATAGCTTCGTCCTGCGAGTGTGGCTCCCGGACCGTCCCGGTGCGCTCGGCCAGGTGGCCGGTCGGATCGGCGCGGTCGGCGGCGACGTCGTGGGCATCGACATCCTCGAACGCGGTGGCGGGAGCGCCATCGACGAGCTGACCATCACCCTGCCCGACTTCGGTCTGGTCGACCTGCTGATCAGCGAGGTCCGTCAGGTCGACGGGGTGGCGGTCGAGGACATCCGGCCCGTCTCGCCCGACCGGCCGCTCGGTGGGATGGCGGCCCTGCAGGTCGCTGCCTCGATCGTGGGTGCCGAGGTCGGGATGCGTTTCGCGACGGCGGTGCACGAGATCCGCGCCCTGCTCGATGCCGACTGGGCGTGCATCGTGAGCGTCCCGAGCGGGGAGCACCTCGCGCTCGCGGGTGAACTCGACGACACCGTGGCGGGGGAGTGGCTGGCGGCCTTCCTCGGGGGGAGCGAGCACCTCGGCCAGGCCGCGCATCACACCACCGGCGACCTCGCGAGTGTCCGTCTGAACAGGCTCGGAGCGGCGCTTGTCGTCGGCCGTGGCGATCGGGTGCTGCACGAGCGCGAGCGCTCCGAGGTCGAACTCCTCGGCAGGATCCTCGACTCGCTCGCCTGAATGACCGCGAGTCGGAGTCAGCCGAGGTCGTAGGCTCCTCGACTTGTGAAGAACGTCGCGAAGTCAGCCAAGCTGGCCAATGTCTGTTACGACATCCGTGGACCGGTGCTCGACCGCGCACGCCAGATGGAGGAGGAGGGTCAGAAGATCCTCAAGCTGAACATCGGCAACCTTGCCGTGTTCGGCCTCGAGCCTCCCGACGAGATCGTCCAGGACATGATCCGCAACCTCGCCCAGTCGGCGGGATACACCGACAGCAAGGGCCTGTTCGCCCCGCGTAAGTCGATCGTCCACTACACGCAGGAGAAGCACATCGCCGGTGTCACCGTCGACGACGTGTACCTGGGCAACGGCGCCTCCGAGTTGATCACGATGAGCCTCAACGCGCTGCTCGACGACGGCGACGAGGTCCTCGTCCCGGCGCCCGACTACCCGTTGTGGACGGCGTCGGTGTCGCTCTCGGGTGGCACGCCCGTGCACTACCTCTGCGACGAGCAGAGCGACTGGTACCCCGACATCGACGACATCCGTTCGAAGATCACCGACCGCACCCGGGCGATCGTGGTCATCAACCCGAACAACCCGACGGGCGCGTTGTACCCGACGGAGGTGCTCGAGCAGATCGTCCAGGTCGCTCGCGAGCACGAGCTGATCGTCATGGCCGACGAGATCTACGACAAGACGCTCTACGACGGCAACACTCACACGAGCATCGCCTCGCTGGCCGACGACATCCTGTGCGTGACCTTCAACGGCCTGTCGAAGAACTACCGCTCGTGCGGGTACCGCGCTGGCTGGATGGTGGTGTCGGGCGAGAAGCGTCACGCCCGTGACTACATCGAGGGCCTCGACATGCTCGCCTCGATGCGCCTCTGCTCGAACACCCCGGGTCAGCTCGCCATCCAGACGGCGCTCGGCGGTTACCAGAGCATCGACGATCTCGTGGCCCCCGGTGGTCGGCTCTGCAAGCAGCGCGACGTCGCCCACAGCCTGCTCACACAGATCCCCGGTGTGTCGTGCGTGAAGCCGAAGGCCGCGCTCTACATGTTCCCGCGACTCGACCCGGCCGTGTACCCGATCGCCGACGACCAGCAGTTCGCTTACGAACTGCTGGCGGAGGAGAAGTTGTTGATCGTGCAGGGCACGGGCTTCAACTGGCCGACCCCCGATCACTTCCGTCTCGTGTTCCTGCCGAACGTCGACGACCTCACCGAGGCCATCGGCCGGATCGACAGGTTCCTGGCGGCGTACCGCCGTCGTCAGAGGTAACCCATCTCCCGCGCCTGACGGGTCAACTCGTCACGGTGATCGGGGTGGGCGACGCCGATCAACGCGTGCGTGCGCTCGCGGATCGAGCGCGAACGAAGTTCGGCGACACCCCACTCGGTGACCACCTTGTCGACCGTGTTCTTGGAGTTGGTGACCACCTCGCCCTCGGGCAGGCGCGGGACGATCCGGCTCACCGTGCCCCGTGCCGCGGTGCTGTGCAGGACGATGAATCCCTGGCCGCCCTCGCTGAACATCGCACCGCGCGCGAAGTCGACCTGGCCTCCCGACGACGAGTAGTACTGCCCGCCCAGGGTCTCGCTCGCGCACTGTCCGAGGAAGTCGACCGAGAGGGTCGCGTTGATCGAGACGAAGTTGCGCTCCCGGCTCACGAGCCGGGGATCGTTCACGTAGCGAGCGCTCCAGAGTTCGACGGCCGTGTTCTCGTGGAGGAAGTCGTACAGCCGCTGAGTGCCGAGTGCGAAGGTGCCGACGACCTTGGTGCGGTTGTGGAGCTTGCGGACGCCGTTGACGACACCCGACTCGACGAGGTCGACGAGACCGTCGCTGAGCAGCTCGGTGTGCACTCCGAGGTCGCGATGGTGCGAGAGAGCGCTCATGATCGCGTTGGGGATGGCGCCGATGCCGGTCTGAAGGCACGCCCCGTCGGGAATGCGGTCGGCGACGAGCCGGGCGATCGCGTGATCGGTGTCGGACATCTCGGCAGGCGCCACCTCGGTGAGCGGCCGGGGGTTCTCGATCCAGCCCTCCACCTGGCTGACGTGGATCTGGTTGCGTCCGAAGGTGCGCGGCATCCCCGGGTTGACCTCGAGGAAGAAGCGGGCGCGTCCGATGAAGCTCGACGTGTAGTCGGCGCTGACACCGAGGCTGAAGTACCCGTGGCGATCGGGCGGGGCAGCGGCGGCAACGATCAGCGGATCGTGGGTCCGCCGCGACATGTGCGCGAAGACCTCGCTGAAGTGGTTGGGCACGAGGTCGACGGTGCCCGCGCGGAAGCACGGCCGGGTGACGTGCGACAGGAAGTACGAGACGTGACGAAGGCGGTCGCCGTACTCCCCGTGGAGGTACGGACGGTCGCGGATGGCGTGCATCTGGTGGACCGTGACGCCGTCGATCTCGCCGGCTGCTGCAGCAGCCTCGATGGCGTCGAGCAGGGCGACGGGTTCACCGTTGGCGAGCGGCACGATGACATGGCCACCCGAACGGACGTGCTCGACGACAGCGGCCGCACTGCTCGCAGGACCCCGGTCGGCCGGCACCGGACTCACCCGTTCTCCCAGCCGCGCGACCTCTCGACGGCTCGCACCCAGCCGGCGTGGAGGGCATCGGCGAGGCTGCGATCCACAGCCGGTTCGAAGCGCGCGTCGACGGCCCACTCGGCTGCGATCGCCTCGAGTGAGGGCCAGACGCCCTCGGCGAGACCGGCGAGGAAGGCGGCACCGAGAGCCGTGGTCTCCTGCTCGACGGGCCTCACCACGGCCACGCCCAACTGGTCGGCCTGCATCTGGAGCATGGTGTCCATCACCGAGGCACCACCGTCGACGCGGACGTCGGCGATCGCGACCCCGGCAGCAGCCGACATCGCGTCGACCGCGTCGCGGGTCTGGTAGGTCATCGCCTCGACCACGGCCCTGGCGAGGTGGGCCCGTGTGCTGCCGCGTGTGATGCCGACGATGGTGCCGCGGGCGTAGGGATCCCACCACGGGCTGCCGAGCCCGGTGAGGGCAGGGACGAGGTACACGCCACCGTTGTCGTCGACGGACGCGGCGAGCGGGCCGACCTCGGATGCACTCGCGATCACTCCGAGTCCGTCGCGGAGCCACTGGACGGCTGCACCCGTCACGAAGATCGCGCCCTCGAGTGCGTAGGCAGTGGTGCCGTCGGCGAGGGTCCAGGCGACCGTGGTGAGCATCCCCGCGGTAGGTGGCGGGCAGGCGCTGCCGACGTTCATCAGGACGAACGACCCGGTGCCGTAGGTGTTCTTGACCATTCCCGGGCTGAAGCAGGCCTGTCCGAACAGGGCCGCCTGCTGATCACCGGCGATCCCGGACACCGGAATGCCTCCGGGCACGCCGGAACGTTCGTCGGTGATGCCGAACCGGCCGCTCGACGGCCGCACCTCGGCGAGTGCCGACATCGGCACGCCGAGCAGGTCGCACATCTCCTGGCTCCAGCACAGTTCGCCGATGTCGAAGAGCATCGTGCGGCTCGCGTTGCTGGGGTCGGTGACGAAGGACGTGCCATGGGTGAGCTTCCAGACGAGCCACGTGTCGATCGTCCCGAGGGCGAGGTGCTCGTCGACCGGAATGTCGCGATGGCGGAGCAGCCACGACATCTTCGTCCCGCTGAAGTACGGGTCGAGGACGAGGCCCGTGCGGGCACGGACGGTCGGCAGGTGCCCGGCCGCGGTGAGAGCGTCGCAGACGTCGGCCGTGCGGCGGTCCTGCCAGACGATGGCGGTTCCGAACGGGACGCTCGTACGGCGGTCCCATGCGAGCACCGTCTCGCGCTGGTTGGTGATGCCGATGGCGGCCACGTCGGAGACACCGCCGAGCTGGTCGATCACGTCGTGGAGGGTCGCCACGACAGCGGTCCAGATCTCGTCGGCGTCGTGCTCGACCCAGCCCGGCTGCGGGAAGTGCTGGGTGAACTCCCGGTACGACGCCGGGCACGGCCCTTCTCCACCTGCAGGTCGGACGACACGACTCCGCACTCCGGTGGTGCCGGCGTCGATGGCGATCACACAGCGGGTCATCTCTGTGGCAGGGCTCATCGCGACTTCCGGCGCGTGCCGCCGCCGGTGCGGCTGGTGGGAGCCGGACGCGGTCGGGGAGGAGCCGCCGTGGTCGTGTTGCGCGGTGCTGCGGCAGCGGCCTCGGCGCGCAGCTGCTTCAACGTCTTGCGCTGGTAGCCGAACTTCGCCAGGAGCACTCCGACCAGCGTGTAGATGCCGCCACCGAGCACGACGGAGATCAGGCTCTCGATGGTGACCGGTGGGTTGGTGAAGCCAGAGACCACGATGACGACGGCACCGATGACGGCCCACTCGATCAACAGTCGCTTCCAGGGCACCGGCCTCGTGGAATCCCACGCCATCTTTCCAGTCTCCTCGTCACTCGTCGGCACTAGCCTCTGAACACGTGCGCGTCGGCATTCTGACAGGTGGAGGCGACTGCCCGGGACTCAACGCGGTGATCCGCGCGATCGTGCGCAAGGGCGAGATGGTCCACGGTGACGAACTCGTCGGATTCCTCGATGCCTGGGACGGTGTGCGCGAGCGCCGCTACATGGATCTGCACGTCTCGTCGCTGCGCGGCATGCTCCCGCGTGGTGGCACCCTGCTCGGCACCCGTCGCGGGAGCCCGTACGACCATCCCGACGGGCTCGAGCAGGTGCAGGCGACCTTCGCCGAGATGGGCCTCGATGCCCTGATCGTGATCGGCGGCAACGGCTCGCTCACCGTGGCGAGCAAGCTCCACGACGACATCGGCCTGCCGGTGCTCGGCGTTCCCAAGACGATCGACAACGACGTCGTCGGCACGGACGTCACCTTCGGGTTCAACACCGCTGTCCAGATCGCGACCGACGCGATCGACCGCCTGCACACGACGGCCGAGAGCCACGACCGCGTGATGGTGGTCGAGGTCATGGGTCGGCACAGCGGATGGATCGCCACCCACGCCGGAATCGCCGGCGGAGCGACCGCGATCCTCATTCCCGAACAGCCCTTCGACATCGACGAGGTCTGCGAGTTGCTCCGCAGCCGTCACGAGCGCGGCCGCTACGCCTCGATCGTCGTGGTGGCCGAGGGCGCTGAACCGCGCTCGGGTTCGATGGCGGCCCGCGACAAGGTCTACGACCAGTTCGGACACGTGCGTCTCGGCGGCATCGCCGAGACGATCGCCCACGCGATCGAGGAGCGCACCGGCTTCGAGACGCGCATGGTGCTGCTCGGTCACATCCAGCGTGGTGGGACTCCCACGGCGTTCGACCGCGTGCTCTCGACCCGCTACGGGGTCGCGGCGATCGATGCCGTGCACCGCCAGGAGTGGGGCACGATGGTCGCCCTGCGCGCCGACGAGATCCTCTCCGTCCCGCTCAGTGCGACCGTGGGCAAGACCCGCGGTGTCGACCTCGAGCTGTTCCACGACGTCGCCGAGGTCTTCTTCGGCTGAGGAGTCGGTCCCGCCGGGTCAGTTCTCCACGGGCGACGGCAGCGCGGGATATGCGGGTTGCGACGAGGCGACGAGCCCGGGGAAGTCGTAGACGGTGAGCGGTGACGCGGTGAGGACACCCGTGCCGTCGGGCCAACGCTGAGGCGATCCCTCGACGAGGATCGAGACAGCGCGGACCGAGTCGATCGAACTCGCGCTGAACACGATCTGGGCGAGGGCGAGGACGAGGTCGTCACCGGTGAGTTGCAGGATCTCTGGGCTGAGGTCGACCACGAGGACTCCGCCGCGCAGTACAGCGCTCCGCAGCGTCGTGTCACTCGGGAGCGCCGAACGCAACTGGCGGTCGAGTTCCGATGCGTTGGCGCCACCGAGCAGGGCGAGGAGCACTCCCGTCGGTGTCAGGTCGACGTCGCGTGCCACGGCCTGGAGCACGGTCGCCTGGCCCGAGACGTCGGCGGCGAGGAGGTAGATGCGCGCCTCGCCGCCCG
>JBEBDM010000163.1:0-2961 GCA_041156905.1 Actinomycetota bacterium
GGCCGTGCTCGCCCTGCTCACCTCGGCCCTCGCCACCGAGGGACTCGACATCGCCGGCGCATCGATCGCCACCTGGCCCGACGGTGGTGTCCTCGACTCGTTCGTCGTGCGCCACTCCGACCGACCATCGGCGCGCGTTCTCGCTGCGGCGTTCGAGACCGCACTCTCGAAGCGGCCTCCCCGGCCCACCGCCCTCACCGGTGTCTCGCTCGAGATCGACAACGGACTGCTGCCGTGGCACACGAGCATCATCGTCCGGGGGGACGACCGGCCCGGCCTGCTCCGTTCGGTCACGGCGGCCTTCGCCGCGTCAGGGATCGTCGTCCATGCCGCCCGCGTCGACACGGTCGACGGGGTGGCCGTCGACCGCTTCGACGTGAGCGACCGCCTCGGCCGCAAGCTCGGTCCGGTGCTCGAGGCACGCCTCCGCGCCGCGCTGCGCTGACCAGAGCCACCGACGTCAACACCGGTCGAGTCCGGTCGACGCGCACCGAACCCGCCCTCGACCCGCGCTGTCACCACGCCCGGCACCGGCGACACGCGCACCGAACCGTCGACAACCTGAAACATTCGCAAGACCCTCCCGAAACAGGGGCTTCGTACGGTGCTCGGTGACACGAGTCAGCGTCGCCTCGGTCGTCAGCCCCTACTGAGACTCGGAGGTTTCACGTGCGTCGAGCACTGAAATACATCGGAGGCGGCCTCCTCGGAGCCGGCCTCTCCACACTCGTCATCGGCGGCAATGCGTTCGCCGAGGACGTCGACCCCGTCACCACGCTCAGCCAGTCGACCAACCTCCTGTGGGTGGTCATCGGCGCGATCCTGGTGATCTTCATGCAGGCCGGCTTCGCGCTCGTCGAGACCGGCTTCACGCAGAAGAAGAATGCCGCCCACGTGATGACGTCGAACTTCGCCATCTTCGGCCTCGGCTTCGTCGCCTTCCTCTTCGTCGGTTTCCCCCTCGCCTTCGGCGCCTTCGACACGTCGGCGTACTTCGGTGCAGGCGGAGCGGCCATGGACACCGAGCCGCTCCTCGGCTCAGGCGACTGGGCGTTCCTCTACAAGGGCTGGGACCACCTGAGCGGAGCGGCCACGCCGGCCCTGCTCGGGTTCTTCCTGTACATGGTCGCCTTCATGGACACCGTGGCCACCATCCCGACCGGATCGATGGCCGAGCGCTGGAAGTGGAACAGCTTCGTGGTGTGGGGCCTCTTCGCCGGAGCGCTCTACTACCCGCTGTTCGCTGCCTGGACCTGGGGCGGCGGCTGGCTCGCCTCGATGGGTCGCAGCCTCGACCTCGGCAACGGCTACGTCGACTTCGCCGGATCCGGTGTCGTGCACGCTGTCGGTGGCGTCGCTGCCCTCGCCGGGGCCATCGTCCTCGGACCGCGCATCGGCAAGTACGGCGCCGACGGAAAGCCCCGGGCGATCCCCGGCCACAACCTGCCGATGGCCCTCACCGGTTGCTTCATCCTGCTGTTCGGCTGGTTCGGCTTCAACGCCGCGAGCACCTTCGCCGCCAGCGACATCCAGTTCGCCACCGTGGCCACCAACACCGCCATCGCCGGGGCATTTGGCGCCGTGACGGCGATGTTCTACATCACCAAGCGCACCGGCAAGCCCGACCCGTCGATGCAGGTCAACGGAATGCTCGCCGGACTCGTGGCGGTCACCGCCCCGTGTGCGTTCATCTCGCCGTGGGCTGCCGCCGTCATCGGCCTGGTCGCCGCAATCATCGTCATCGAGGCCGTGTTCTTCATCGAGAAGAAGGGCATCGACGACCCGGTCGGAGCGATCGCCGTCCACGGCATCGGCGGAACCTTCGGCGTGCTGGCCCTCGGCCTGTTCGCCAACGGTCAGTACGGCGCGGGCTGGAACCTCACGGTCGAGGCCGACGGCGAGACGCCCCGTGCCATCACGGGTCTCTTCTATGGGGAGACCGGCCAGTTCATCGCCCAGCTGATCGGTGCCGTCGTCATCTGGACCGTCATCCTCGGTGTGGCCTTCGCCTTCTTCACGATCCAGAACAAGCTCACCAAGGGCGGCATCCGGGTCACCGAGCAGATGGAGATCGAGGGCGTCGACGCCCACGAGATGGGCGTCCCCGCCTACCAGGACTGATCTGCCGTGCACACGGCAACGAGGGCTGCTGACGTCTCCGACGACACAGCACGCGGGCCTCGGCTCCGGCCGACCCGGTAGGGGCAGCCCCCGGACCACCGCCTGACGGGAGGCGGTCCGGGGGCACTACCCGGGCCCTCGCCCGACACACGACACGACGAACACCCGTCACGACGAACACACGACACGCCCCGCAGGGCAACTCTCAGACGAGAACGACGAAACGGAGAACCATGAAACTCATCACAGCGATCATCAAGCCGTTCAAGGTCGACGACGTGAAGGACGCCCTCAAGGCGGCCGGCGTCGTGGGCATGACGGTGAGCGAGGTCCGCGGCTTCGGACGCCAGGGCGGTCACACCGAGACCTACCGTGGCGCCGAGTACACCGTCGACTTCATCCCCAAGGTCAAGCTCGAGCTGGTGGTCGACGATGCCGTCGTCGACCAGGTCCTCGAGACGCTCACCACCGCAGCCGGCACCGGCAAGATCGGCGACGGCAAGGTGTGGGTCACCTCGGTCGACCGCCTCGTGCGCATCCGCACCCGTGAGGAAGGACCCGCCGCCATCTGACGGACGGACGGCCCGGTCCCACAACTCAGTCGCACGGCTCAGTCGGCGAGAGCCGACCGGACCGCCGAACGAACTGCCTCGAACTCGCCCGTCGGCATCTGGCCGGCGGGCGAGGTCGCGTCGGGGGCAGTGACGTAGAAGACGTCAACGACCTCGTGCCCGAGCGTGGCCACGACGGCCGAACGGATGTCGAGGCCGAGCATCGAGAGCGCGTGGGCCACGCGGTAGAGCACGACCGGGGCATCGGGCGCCCTGACCTCGACCATGG
>JBEBDM010000164.1:0-17616 GCA_041156905.1 Actinomycetota bacterium
AAGGGTCTTGCCCAGCACCTCGGGGTGCATACGGCCGATCGCCTCGAACAGCGAGAGGTGCGGCCCGAACACCTCGTGCTCACGGGCCAGACGGAACAACACCGGGGTCCGCGGATCGCCAGCCTTGTGAACAGGGTGGCCGAGTCCGGGGACGAACCCGGGGGCGTTGCGCACGGCGTCGAGTGCCAGCTTGTCCCAGCCGGCCTCGTCAGTGGGCAGGTCACCCTCGTGGCGGCCGAGCACCCCACCGAGGAACTTCGCCGAGTCCTCGGTGACGCCGAGGAACCGCGAGCCACCGCCGAGGAGCCCGGCAGCCAGAGCACCCTGCACCGAATCAGGCGCGCTGAGCAGCGTCAGGCGCGACGCAATCGCGGTCGGCGTGAAGCCGTGATCGGCCAGCGCGGCGAGCACCGCCTCGAACAGCACCATCTGCCCGTGGGTTGGCTTGCGCTTGGTCATCATCCAGTAGGCGAGTTCCCCGAAGGAGACCTTGCCCATGATGTCGTCGGGGAGCGACTGACCGAGCAGCCAGATGTTGTCGCGGTCGCTCGCTCCGAGCCCGCTGCGATAGGTCGCGGTCATCAGTCCTCCAGCCAGGCACGGATCTCGTCGGAGTGCTCCCCGAGCAGCGGCGGCGGGAGGCGGTACGAGACCTCGCCCTCGCTGAAGCGGATCGGGTTGCGCACGAGGTCGACCTCGCGGTCGCCCTCACCCACGGTCACCCGCGGCTCGAGACCGAGACGCTCGGCCAACTCGACACCTTCCTTGATCGAGTTGATCGGCCCGCACGGCACGCCCGCCTTGTTGAGAGCGATGAACAGGTCGTCGGCCGACCAGTGCGAGAGACGCTCGACGAGGATCGGGTGGAGTTGGTCGCGGTTGGCCGTGCGATCGGCGTTGAGCCGGAAGCGCGGATCGTCCGCCGCCTCGGCACAGCCGATGACCTCGCAGAGCGCCCGGAACTGCCGGTCGTTCGCTGCCGTGATGATCACGTCGCGGTCCTTGGTCGGCATCGGCTGGTACGGGTAGACGCTCGGGTGGGCGTTACCCATTCGATGCGGCACCACGCCAGCAGTGACGAAGGCACCCGTGTGGTTGACGAGGCCCGACATCGCGGAGGAGAGCAGGTTGACCTCGACGTGCTGGCCCTCTCCCGTCACCTGCCGCTGCTGGAGGGCAGCGAGGACACCGATGGTGCCGTGCAGGCCGGTCATCACGTCGAACGCCGCGATACCGGCGCGGTAGGCCGGTCCGTCGGGCTCGCCGGTCAGGCTCATCAGACCCGAGACGGCCTGGACGACGAGGTCGTACCCGGGCAGCCACGAGCCCTCGGCGGAGCCGAAGCCGGTGATCGAGAGATAGACGAGACGCGGATTCAGCGCACGAGCCGTCTCGTGGTCGAGGCCGAACTTGGCCAGCGCACCGTGCTTGAAGTTCTGCACGCACACATCGGCGCGGCGCAGGAGGTTCTGGGCGACGGCGACGTCATCCGGGTTCTTGAAGTCGAGGACGATCGACTTCTTGTTGCGGTTGATCGACAGATAGTAGGTCGAGACGCCGTCCTTCTCGGGCGGGGTCCAGGTACGGGTCTCGTCTCCGTCGGGGCTCTCCACCTTGATGACGGTGGCGCCCATGTCGGCGAGCAGCATGGTGCAGTACGGGCCTGCCAGCACACGCGACAGGTCGGCGACGATGACGCCCTCGAGGGGTCGGGCGGTCATGGTGTCCCGATCAGCGATACGTGTTGTTGCTGGTGTGGTCGCCGGCGAGCCAGCGCTTCAGCACGTCGTGGGCATCGGCCTGACGCTCGACGGCGATCGAGTCGGCACCAGGAGCGTCGACCGTGAACTCGAGGAGCATCCCGTTCGGGTCCTCGGTGTAGAGCGAGCGGCAGTAGCCGTGCTCGAGCACGTAGGTGCCCTCCGGCTTCCAGCCCGACTCCTTCAGGCGGCGCTCGAGGTCGGCCTGACCCTCGGCACTGACCTTCATCGCGATGTGTCGGAAGGGCGACGGCACGAGATCCGGGTCGAACAGCTTCTGGTCGTCCTCGTGGGCGAACTGGAAGAAGGCGAGGGCGCTGCCGTCAGCGAGGCCGAAGAAGGTGTGGCAGTACACACGCATCGCACCGAACAGCTCGTCGGTCTCCGACCACGTGGCGAGGAGGGGGAACCCGAGGATGTCCTCGTAGAAGGCGCGGGTCGCCTCCTGGTCCTTGGTGACGTAGGCCGTGTGGTGCAGGCGCTGGGCGATCGGTGCCATGGTGATCCTCCTGGTGGTCACGGGCTCGAGGACGCAGGTGCGTCAGGACTGTCCGTTAGGTGGGCACGTTACCGCAGTGCGTACACTGCCGTCATGTCGCGCTCCATTGCCAGCACCCACACCGGCAGTCTGCCCCGTCCCGACGATCTCATCCAGTTGATGTGGGCAGTCGGTGACGGGATTCCGGTCGACCAGACGGCTCTCGACGCCCGGATCGCGACCGCCGTGACCGAGATGGTGACCCGGCAGGTCGCCGCCGGCGTGACGGTCGTGAACGACGGCGAGATGTCGAAGCCCTCGTACGCCACCTACGTGAAGGACCGGCTCTCGGGCTTCGACGGTGAATCGGTGCAGAACTACCACTTCCAGGACCTCGTCGACTTCCCGCGGAGCGCCGAGCGGGTGGCCGACAACCCGGGTCGACGCAAGCGCGCCGCACCCGCCTGCACCTCGCCGATCGGCGTGAAGGACCCGGATGCCGCGGTGCGCGACATGGTCGAGCTCACCCGGGCCGCCAAGGAGCAGGGCGCCTCCCAGATCTTCAGCAGCGCCGCCTCGCCCGGCGTGATCTCACTGTTCTTCAACAACGAGTATTACGACACTCGCGAGGAGTACGTGTTCGCCATCGCCGAGGCGATGCGCCACGAGTACGAGGCGATCGCCGCCGCGGGCGCCACCGTGCAGCTCGACTGCCCCGATCTCGCGATGGGCCGTCACTCCGCCTACGCCGACATGTCGACCGCCGAGTTCCGGCAGGCCATCGAGGTCAACATCGCCGCCCTCAACCACGCCGTGCGCAACATCCCCGAGGAGCAGCTCCGGATGCACCTGTGCTGGGGCAACTACCCCGGTCCGCACCACTGCGACGTGCCGATCGAGGAGATCATCGACATCGTCTGGACGGCCAAGCCCCGCACGGTGCTGTTCGAGGGCGCCAACCCCCGCCATGCCCACGAGTGGGAGCGACTCGCGCAGCTCGGCGTACCCGACCACAAGATCATCTGCCCGGGCGTCATCGAGCCGCAGAGCAACTACATCGAACACCCCGAACTCGTCGCCCAGCGGCTGATGAACTGGGGTTCGGTGGTCGACCCTGAGCGGCTCATGGCCGGCGTCGACTGTGGCTTCTCGGTGCACGTCGGTATCCAGGGCGTCGACCCCGACGTGGTGTGGGCCAAGCTGGCCTCGCTGGCGCAGGGATGCGAACTCGCGGCGGTACGTTTGTTCTCGTGACACGTCCGGACGCGAAGGGTGACTTCGTCGAGGCCCTCGCCCGTGGCCTCGAGGTGATCACCTCGTTCACCCCCGCCGCCACTCGGCTCACGGTGAGCGACGTCGCCGCCCGTACCGGGCTCGCCCGGCCCACGGCCCGACGCCTCCTGCTCACCCTCGAGCAGCTCGGGTACGTCAACTCCCACGACGGTGAGTACTCGCTCACCACCAAGGTCCTCGAGCTCGGCACCGCCTACATCGGCGCCGTCGGGATGTGGGAAGTCGCCCAGCCCCACCTCGAGGCACTCGTCGACCGCACGGGTGAGTCGAGCTCGATCGCCCAGCTCGACGGCAGCGACATCGTGTACGTCGCACGGGTGCCGGTCCCCAAGATCATCGCCTTCGTGGTGCACATCGGCACCCGGTTCCCCGCCGTGGCGACATCGATGGGCAAGGTCCTGCTCAGCGACCTCCCGGTCGGCGTCCTCGACGAGGTGCTCGAGTTGCCGTCGAAGTCCGGGCTCGTCCCTCACCACGTCCCGAGCCGCGGCCAACTCGACCGCGAACTCGCCACGATCCGCAAGCGCGGCTGGGCCCTCAGCGACGAACGGCTCGCCCGAGGCGTTCGCAGCGTCGCCGCCCCGATCCGCAACGTCCACGGCCAGACCGTCGCCGCCGTCAACGTCACGGTGCACGCGGCCGAGACCAGCATCGAGACCCTCACCGAGGTCTACCTGCCGATGTTGCTGCAGACAGCGGACGACATCACCGCCGAGTGGTCGCGCATGGCGCTGTTGCCCGTGCCCGACCCCCTCACCGGTCGCTAGTTTCTCGATCCATGACCTCCGCGATGCATCGCTTCGCCGCGCACGTCGGCGCAGCGGACTGGAACGAACTCCACACCCGGTCGATCTCCGACCTCGACCGGTTCTGGACGGAGGCCACCGACTTCCTCGACGTCCGCTGGCACCATCGCCCGACGTGCTCGCTGGCCGACGCGGCGATGCCGACCCGGTCGTGGTTCCCCGGGGGCACGCTCAACTACACCGAGCACTGCCTCCGCCAGGCCGCCCTGACCCCCGAGGCCGTGGCCGTCGTCGAGCACGGCCAGACCCGCCCGTCGAGCGAGATGACCTGGGGCCAGCTCGCCGACGAGGTCGCCCGGTGCGCGGCCGGACTCGTCCGGCTCGGCGTCACCCGCGACGACAAGGTCGGCTGCTACGCGCCGAACATCCGCGAGACGCTCGTGACCTTCCTCGCCTGTGCCCAGATCGGCGCCGTCTGGAGCAGTTGCGCACCCGAGTTCGGTCCGAAGGCGGTCATCGACCGCTTCGTGCAGTTCGAGCCCACGGTCCTGCTGCACATCGACGGCTACCGCTACGGCACCAAGGAGATCGACCGCCGCAACGAGACGGCGGCCGTGCTCGCCGAGCTCCCCACGGTGCGCACCACGATCGCCGTGCGGTACCTCGGCACCGGTCCCGACGAGTGGTCGGGTCTGCTCGGCGACGACCGCCTCACCGAGTACACGGCCGTCGGGTACGAGCACCCTCTCTACGTCCTCTACAGCAGCGGCACCACGGGGCTTCCCAAGCCCATCGTGCACAGCCACGTCGGAATCACCGTGGAGCACCTCGTCAACACCGTGCTCCACCTCGGCCTCGATCCCCGGGAGCGGCTGTTCTGGTTCACCACGACCGGCTGGATGATGTGGAACTACCTCGTCTCCGGACTCCTCGGTGGCGCCAGCATCGTCCTCTACGACGGCGACCCCGGGTACCCCGAACTGATGACGCTCTGGAACATGGCCGAGGTCAGCGAGGTCACCGTCTACGGCGGGGCGGCCGGTTTCTTCATGAACTGCCGCAAGGCCGGGATCACCCCGCCGCGTGGGCGCATCTGGCAGGTCGGCAGCACCGGCGCACCGCTGCCCCGCGAGGGTTTCCAGTGGATCACGTCGGCCCTGCACGTCGACGGTCGTGACGACGTCATGGTGAACTCCACCTCCGGCGGCACCGACATCTGCAGCTCGTTCGTGAGCTGGAACCCGATGCTCCCCGTGATCGAGGGTCAGATCAGTGGCTCGATGCTCGGTCGTGAGGCCGCCGCGTTCAACCCCAAGGGCGAGCGCTGCGGCATCGGTCAGGTCGGCGAGCTGGTCATCACCACGCCGATGCCGTCGATGCCGCTCGGCTTCCTCGGTGACGACGACGGCCGTCGCTACCGGGCGGCGTACTTCGACCGGTATCCCGGCGTCTGGTGCCACGGCGACTGGATCGAGTTCACGCCGGAGGGTGGCTGCATCATCAGCGGCCGGAGCGACGCCACGCTCAACCGTGGCGGCGTTCGGCTCGGCTCGTCCGACTTCTACAGCGTCGTCGAAGGGCTGCCCGAGGTGGTCGACAGCCTCGTCGTACACCTCGACGACGAACCGCGCGACGAGCTCTACCTGTTCGTGAAGCTGGCGCCCGGGCTCGAGCTCGACGACGCCCTGCGGGCCCGGATCAAGTCGACGCTGCGCTCGGCCCTGTCGCCGCGTCACTCGCCCGACATCATCGAGGCCGTGCCGGCCGTGCCGCGCACCCTCTCGGGCAAGAAGCTCGAGGTCCCGGTGAAGAAGATCCTGTCGGGCAAGCAGGCCGGCGACGTGCTCAGCAACGAGTCGCTCGCCGACCCGACGGCCATCGACTGGTACGTCGCGTACGCGTCGCGCGACGTCCACTAGTTGTTCACGTCTCGTCGGACCGGCCGTCACCTGCCCTGCGTACGGTCCGGCGCATGTTCGACACCGATGACATCCCCTCCAACCCGACCTCCAATCCGCACCTCATCGACCTGATCGACCAGCAGGTCAGCCGCCGCAGCGTGCTCAAGGGCGCCGCCGCGGCGTCGATGCTCGGCTTCCTCGGCTCGACAGCTCTCTCGTCGGGCACCGTCGAGGCCGCCCGGCGGCCACTGCTCGGGTTCAGCGAGATCCCGCCCAGCAGCGACGACACCATCCACGTGCCGGCCGGGTACACGTGGGAGGTCCTGGTTCCGTGGGGGACCCCTCTCGTCTCCGGCGTCACCTTCGCCGAGGATGCCTCGAACAGCGCTGCCGACCAGCGCCAGCAGGTCGGTTTCAACCACGACGGCATGTGGTACTTCGCCCTGCCCAACCGTGACGGCCGTCAGCGTGGTCTGCTCTGCATCAACCACGAGTACACCGACGCCAACCAGATCTACTCCGCTGCCCAGGGCAGCACGATCACGGCGGACGCCGCCGGAGTGGAGAAGGTCGACAAGGCCCTCGCCGGTCACGGCGTGACCGTGGTCGAGGTCCGCCAGCAGGCCGACGGCACCTGGAGCCACGTCGTGGGCTCGCGGTTCAACCGTCGCATCACCGGCACGACCCCGATGGCCTTCTCCGGCCCGGTCAGCCCCGACAACCCGATGCTCGCCTCCAGCATCACCCCCGCTCCGCTCGGCACTCTCAACAACTGCGCCCACGGCTACACCCCATGGGGCACGTACCTCACCTGCGAGGAGAACTGGAACGGCTACTTCGGTACCGCCAACGGCTCCTGGACGGCCACCGCCCTCGAGAGCCGCTACGGCGTCTCGAAGGCCGGCTTCGGATACTCCTGGCACATCGCCTCGGCCCGCTTCGACCTCGACGTCAACCGCAACGAGGTCAACCACTTCGGCTGGGTCGTCGAGATCGACCCGAAGCGCCCGGCCTCGACCCCGGTCAAGCGCACGGCGCTCGGCCGCATCAAGCACGAAGGCGCTACCGCCATCACCGCAAACACGGGTGAGGTCGTCGTCTACATGGGCGACGACGAGAACGGTGAGTACTTCTACAAGTTCGTCGGTGACCGGCCGTGGGCCCAGTACATCGCCGAGGGTGAGAGCCCGCTCGACCACGGCACCCTGTACGTCGCCAAGTTCGACGCCCTCGGCGGTGGCCAGTGGCTCCCGCTGGTCCACGGTGAGGCCCCGTTCACGGTGGACAACGGCTGGGACGATCAGGCCGAGGTCCTCGTCCGGACCCGCATGGCCGCCGATGCCGTCGGTGCCACCAAGCTCCACCGCCCCGAGTGGGCGACGGTCCACCCCAAGAGCGGCGACGTCTTCCTGACCCTCACCAACGGCACCGGCAACTCCGCTCCGGTGAACAGTGATCGTTCGACCAACCCCTACGGCCACATCGTCCGCCTCCACGAGGAGAACCGCGACCACACGGGTCTCACCTTCACCTGGGACGTCTACGCCTTCGGCGGCGACCCGCAGTACGACACCACGCTCGAGGAGGACCAGACGATCTTCGGTTCGCCCGATGGAATCTGGTGCGACCCGGACGGCCGTCTGTGGATCCAGACCGACATCTCGAACAGCTCGCAGAACCTCGCCAACAAGGGCTACGACCGCATCGGCAACAACCAGATGCTCGTCGGCAACCCCCGCACGGGCACCATCCGGCGCTTCCTGACCGGCCCGCGTGGCTGCGAGATCACGGGCATCACGATGACGCCCGACCAGCGCACGATGTTCGTCAACGTCCAGCACCCGGGCGAGTCGACCACGTACTGGAACAACATCTACGGTGCCCCGTCGACGGCGAACCCGACGACTGTCAGCACGTGGCCCTACGGCAACCGGCCCCGGCCAGCCACCGTGGTGATCCGCCGAACCGACGGCGGCGTGATCGGCGCCTGACGCGTCGCGCTAGCGGGCGATGAGTGCGGCGAGAGCCGACAGGCCCGCCACCAAACCGATGACCGCCATCGTGATCGTGCGCCCCCGGGGAGCAGAGTGCTCCGCCGGCGGGCGCACGAGCGCGAGCACGTTGCCGGCGAACATCGCTCCGCCCAGGGCGAGCAGCAGCCACACGATCAGGTCCTTGCCGAGGAACATGACCCCAGTGTGCCGCGACTCACGCAGCGACGCGCCGCCGGAGTCGCTGGTCAGACGCCGCGGGCGGCGTTGCCGAACTTGGTGTACTGGCCGCGGAACACGAGCTTGGCCATCCCGGTCGGGCCGGAACGGTGCTTGGCGATGATCAGTTCGGCCGTGGCCTTGTCGGCCGACTCACGGTTGTAGACCTCGTCGCGGTACAGGAACATCACGACGTCGGCGTCCTGCTCGAGCGAACCCGACTCACGCAGGTCGGCGAGCATCGGGCGCTTGTCGGAACGGCTCTCGAGGGTACGGCTGAGCTGGCTGAGGGCCAGGATCGGGCAGCCGAGTTCACGGGC
Organism: Actinomycetota bacterium; assembly: GCA_041156905.1. Taxonomy (GTDB): domain Bacteria; phylum Actinomycetota; class Acidimicrobiia; order Acidimicrobiales; family Ilumatobacteraceae; genus UBA668. Next base: position 8,709 of record JBEBDM010000164.1, read on the forward strand.
CAGGATCTTCAGGCCACGGCTGATCTCGCTGACCTCGAGCTGGCGGTTCTCGGCGTTCGAGCCACCGCTCATGAGCTGCAGGTAGTCGATCATGATCATGCCGATCTCGCCGTGCCGGGCCTTGAGCCGTCGGGCCTTGGCCCGGATCTCCATCACCGTGACGCGCGGGTTGTCGTCGAGATAGAGCGGCAGGGTGTCGATGCGGTGGATCGCCCGGCCGATCTTCGACCAGTCGTTCTCGTCGATCCGGCCACTGCGCAACTTGCCCGACTCGACCTCGGCCTCGGACGAGACGATGCGCTGTGCGAGCTCCTCGTGGCCCATTTCGAGGGAGAACACGAGCACGGGCTTGCGGGTGCTCTTGGCGATGTTCGTGGCGATGCCGAGGCCGAGGGCGGTCTTACCCATGGCAGGACGGGCACCGAGGATGTTCAGCGTGTTCGGCTGGAAACCCGAGAGGAGGTCGTCGAGGTCGGCGAAGCCCGAGGCGGTGCCGCTGATCGAGTCACCCGAGTCGTAGCGCTCCTGGAGGTCGTCCATCATCTTGGGGATGAGGTCCGACAGCGAGCGGGTCGAGTCGACGACGCGGTCCTCGGCGATCTCGAAGACCTTGGTCTCGGCCTCGTCGAGCGCCCGGGTCACGTCGTCGGGTTCGCCGTAGGCGAGTTCGGTCAGGTCGCCGGCGACGGAGATGAGCTTGCGGAGCAGCGCCGTGTCGAGGACGATCTTGGCGTAACGGCCGGCGTTGCCGAGTGACGGCGTGGCGTTCTGCAACTCGGCGAGTGCCGCCGGTCCGCCGACCTCGTCGAGCAGGCCGTTGCGGCGCAGCTCGTCGGCGACGGTGACGATGTCGATCGCCTCGCCACTCTGCATCAGGCCGCGGATCGCGGAGTAGATGTGCTGGTGGGAGGGCTTGTAGAAGTGCTCGGTCTGCACCCGCAACTCACCGACCTGCACCTGGACCTCCCGGGAGAGGAGCAGGGCACCGAGCAGGCTCTGCTCGGCATCGAGGTTGTGGGGAGGGAGGCGACGACGGTCCGACATGGGACTCCTACCTTGCCGTCATCCCCCTGTGGATCGCTAGGGGGTGAAGGCTGTGAATAACAGGGCCCGAGGCTGTGGACAGCCTCGGGCCCTGTCGGGTTCGGGAACGGGTCGCTTACTTGGCGACGACGTCGACCGTGACCGGGAACTCCACGTCGGAGTGGAGCTTCACGGCGACCTGGTACGAACCAGTGGTCTTGATGTGGTCGACCTGGACCTTGCGGCGGTCGATCTCGACACCGGTCTGGCTGGCGATGGCCGCCACGACGTCGGCGGCGGTGACCGAACCGAACAGGCGACCCTCGCCGCCCGCCTTGACCTTGATGGTCACGGGGGTGGCGACGAGCTTGGCCGCAATGGTCTGGGCGCTCTCGCGGTCGGCGGCATCGCGCAGATCGCGGGCACGGCGCATGGCCGCTGCCTGGCTGACCGCCCCGTCGGTGGCCACGATGGCGTGGCCCTTCGGGAGCAGGAAGTTGCGGGCATGGCCCTCGGACACCTCGACGATGTCACCGCGCTTGCCGAGGCCCTTGCGGTCGGAACGAAGGATCAGCTTCATGTCAGCCCTCCTCGCCGTCGGTGACCTCGACCTCGGCCTCTGCGGCCTCGGTCTCGATGGCCTCGACCTGGCTCTCGGTGACCTGGTCCTCGTCACGGCGGCGATCGCGATCGCCGTCGCGCGGCGGGCGGCCGGCGCGGGTCTGGGAGACGCGCTTGGTGTACGGCATCAGGGCCATCTCGCGGGCGTTCTTGATCGCGTTGGCGATCTCACGCTGCTGCTGGACGCTGTTGCCCGAGACCCGACGGGTGCGGATCTTGGAGCGGTCGCTCACGAAGCGGGTCAGAAGGTTGACGTCCTTGTAGTCGATGTACTCGACCTTCTCGGTCACGAGGACGCTGGTCTTCTTCTTGAACTTCTTCGGGTTCCCGTCCTTGGGTCCCCGAGTCTTGGTGACTTTCTTGTTGTTGCTCATTCGAGTGGGTCTTTCTGGGGAGGGATCAGAAGGGTTCTTCGTCGCCGTAGACGGGATCAGGGGCACGGTTGCCGCCGGTGTTGCCACCGCCGTAGTTACCGCCGCCACCGCTGTTGCCGCCGTAGTTTCCGCCGCCGCTGTTGCCGCCCTCACGGGCGACACGCTCGACAGTGGCCGTGGCCCAGCGGAGCGAGGGGCCGACCTCGTCGGCGATGACCTCGACCACCTGACGCTTCTCGCCTTCCTTGGTCTCGTACGAGCGCTGCTCGAGACGGCCGGTGACGATGACGCGGGTGCCCTTCGTGCAGGTCGCCGACACGTTCTCCGCCATGGGGCTCCAGGCCACCACGTTGAAGAACGAAGTCTGCTCCTGCCATTCCCCGTTCACCTGGTAGCGGCGGCTGACGGCGAGGCCGAAACTGGCCACGCCGCGTCCACCAGAGGTGTAACGGAGTTCGGGATCGCGGGTGACGTTGCCCACGAGGGTGACGTTGCTGTCAGCCATGGCGGTGACTCCTTCCGAGTCGGTGTGGGATCAGGCGGCTGCCGTCATGCCGCGGCGCGCAGCCTCGGCGTCGGGAAGACGCAGGAGCTTGTGGCGGACGACATCGTCAGCGATACGGAACGAGCGCTCGAGCTCGTCGAGGGCGCCACCGGGAGCCAGCACGTTCAGGACGAGGTAGTACCCGAACTCCTTCTTCTCGATGGGGTAGGCGAACTGCCTCTTGCCCCACCAATCGGGCTTTCCGTGGACGGAGCCGCCAGCCTTGGTGATCGAGTCGCTGATCGACTTCGTCCACCCCTGGGCCACCGGCTCATCAAGGTCACCACTGAGGATGACCATCAACTCGTAAGCACGCATCATGCGTGTGATTCCTCCCTTCGGACCCGGAGACTCTCCGGGGCCCCTCTGTGGGGCAGGGCCAATATGACCGGGTGAGTGTATCGCTGAGATCTCGGGTCCACGCCCGGCAGCATGTCCGGGGGGTCTCAGGGGGTTTCCCGGGGCACGAACTGGCCACGTCCGGGAGCGCGTCCCTCAGCGGTCGGCCCAGTCGCCCGAGGGCAGGTGGCGCACGAGCAGGTCGTCGTCCCCGCACTCGTAGGCCCAGGCCTCGTGGCCCGATTCGGTGACGACCACGACCCGCCGATAGAGCCCCCGGACGGCACCCTCCACCTCGTCGAGGTGGGCGAGGGCCTCGTCGAGCCGGGTCAGTCGGTACACGCGACCCGTGATCCGGCCCTCCCCGCCGAACCGGGCAGCGGGATAGTCGAGGCCAGTGTCGTAGACGTCGCCCGACACGGTCGTGTCGACGGCCTCGCCGACCACGAACGGAGCGAGATGGTGCCAGCGGACCTCACCCGGCCGCAGGGTGCCGTAGACGAAGAGATGCTCGGTCGTGCCCGGGTCGCCGGTCACGAGGCGGCCTTTCGACCGAGACGTCGGACCGGCAGCACCTTGAGCAAGTGGTGCCAGTGGCACTCGATGCAGGCCTCGACCACGTAGGCGGTGAGTTCGTCGGGTCGGGCCTGCAACTTGGCGAGGTCGGAAGCGGTCGACAGGACCTTGCCACTGGCCGGCAGACGCGGTCCGAACACGTAGGTCACGAGCCGCAGACCACGCTCGGTGCAGATCGGGCAGGCCACCGACGCCGCCATCCCCACGTTGCGGGCCGCACGGATGAGTTCGGGGTGCGCGTCGCAGACCTGATCCTGGCGGAGCCGCCCGCGGTGGAACTCGTTGATGAGGTGCCGACGGGCGAGCCGGTGGTCGACCGAGCCCCTCCCGCGCGCCGAGCCACTGCGCAGCGCGGCGACTCCGAAGGCACTCATGGCAGCGCAGGCTACCCGTGGCCCATCCGTCCGGCCGACGCGACGAACGGCCACACTGGTGACATGAGCATCTGGTACGGAGACCACGTCGCCGACGAGTCCGACCTCCGCCTGTGCGGAGACCTCGCCGGCAAGCGCGTCCTCGAGCTCGGTGTCGGGGCCGGCCCCGTGCCCGCCTCGGTCATCGCGGCCGTCGCCGGCGCCAAGGCCATCGTGCTCGACCCCGACCCGACTGCCATCGCCCGTGTGCGGGCCGCCGCAGAGGCCGCCAGCACCACCGATCCGGTGCGCGTCGAGTGCCACGAGGGAGAACTCGCCGACCTCGGCTGGGCCACCAGCGCCTCGATCGACCTCGTCATCGCCGCCCACACGGCGTCGCAGGCCGACGACCTGCCCCGCCTCCTCCGCCAGGTCCACCGTGTCCTGCGGCCGGGGTGTGCCTTCGTCATCGCCATGCACCACCCCGTGCACCGCATGTTCGCCGGCGGAGAGACCACGGCCTACGGGGCGTCGTCGCCCACGTTCGGCGAGCTCTACCTGGCGTTCGAGCGCACCAACTTCCGCTGGGACATGGTCCACGAGCTCACCGACGACCGGGCCCGGCAGGCGATCGCGCCCACGGTCCTCGTGCTGCGCGCCCGCAAGCAAGGCGTCTGAACCCGACCGACCCGGTCAGTCGGGTCGGTGAGTAGCCCACCACTCGTCGAGACGCGCCCGCACGGCCTCCTCACCGAGGATCCCCTCGTCGAGGCGGATCTCGAGCAGGTGCGCCATCGCCCGACCCACGAGGGGTCCGGGCGGGATGTCGAGGTGCTCCATGACCTGGACACCGTCGAGTTCGGGCCGGATCGCCTTGAGTTCCTCGCGGGCCGCGAGCTCGGCGATGCGCACCTCGAGGTCGTCCATCCGGCGCGACAGCTGGAGCGCCTTGCGCTCGTTGCGCGTGGTGCAGTCGCACCGGGTGAGTGCGTTGAGTTCGTGGAGAAGGGGGCCTGCGTCACGCACGTAGCGGCGCACCGCCGAATCGGTCCAGCCCATCGAGTACGTGTGGAAGCGGAGGTGGAGGGCGACGAGTTCGGTCACGGCGGCCACGTCGTCGTTGCTGTAGCGCAGGGCTTCCATCCGCTTGCGGGTCATCTTCGCCCCCACCGCGTCGTGGTGGTGGAAGGTGACGCCCTTGCCCTTCTGGTAGCCGCGGGTACGCGGCTTGCCGACGTCGTGGAAGAGCGCGGCGAGGCGGGTGAGTCGGAAGTCGAACGGCGGCCGGTCGTCGGGCTGCTCAGACGGCGGCCTCACGTTCTCGACCACGGCGAGGGTGTGGGTGAGCACGTCCTTGTGCCGGTGGATCGGGTCTTGCTCGAGCCGCATCTTCGGCAGTTCGGGGAGGAACTCCTCCGCGAGGCCCGTCTCGATCGCGAACCACAGACCCGCCGTCGGGTGGGGCAGGGTGATCAGCTTGTCGAGTTCGTCACGCACCCGTTCCGCCGACACGATCTCGAGGCGTTCGTGCATCGACCGCACCGCCTCGACCAGCGCCGGGTCGGGGGTGGCGTTCATCCGGGCGATGAACCGGGCCGCACGCAGCATCCGCAACGGATCGTCGCTGAAGCTCTCCTCGGGCGAGAGCGGCGTGCGCAGGATCCCGGCCATGAGGTCGGCGGCTCCACCGTGGGGGTCGACCAGCGTCGGCGAATCGGAGGTCACCTCGAGGGCCATCGCGTTGATGGTGAAGTCGCGTCGCTCGAGGTCACTCTCGATGTCGTCGCTGTACCGCACCTCCGGCTTGCGGGAGTCGGGCTGGTACGCCTCGGCGCGGTGGGTCGTGATCTCGTAGACCCGCTCGCCGCTCGGGCTGAGCCGACTCGACTTCTTCAGACCGATCGTCCCGAAGCGCTCACCCTGGGTCCAGAGAGCGTCGGCCCAACCCTTCACGATCCGCTTGATGTCGTCGGGGCGGGCGTCGGTGGTCAGGTCGTAGTCGATGTCGTCGATGCCATCGGTCGCGAGCAGGTCGCGCACCGTGCCACCCACGAGGTACAGCCGGAAACCGGCGGCTCGGAAGAGCGCTCCGAGCGGCTCGAGTTCCTGCAGCGTGTCGCGAAAGCGCGGAGGGATCACAGGAGACCTTCGGCCGCCCACTCGTCGCGGATGCGGGCCACGTACTCCATGCCCGGCCCGCCCGAGGTGGTCGGCTCGATCGGGGCACCAGAGGCCCCTGCGAGTTCGCGCACCACCGTCGCTGCCGAGTTGGCGAGCGCATCGAGGTCGTAGCCACCCTCGAGCATCACGAGACGATGGCCGGCCGGGACGAGGGACAGCACCCGTGCCGTGATCGGGCCGTAGTCGCCGGCGAGCAGCCCGAGTTCGGTGATCGGGTCGGACTGGTGGGCGTCGAAACCGGCCGAGACGATCACCCACGTCGGTCGGAACGACTCCGCACGAGGCAGCACGAGTTCGTCGATCGCCCTCAGGTAGACGTCGCCCGTGGTGCCGGGGGGCACCGGGATGTTCATGGTGAAACCCTTGCCCTCGCCCGAACCCGTCTCGTCGTGTCGGCCAGTGCCGGGGTAGAGCGGCCACTGGTGGATGCTGACGAACAGCACCCGCGGGTCGGCGTAGAAGATGTCGTGAGTGCCGTTGCCGTGATGGGCGTCGTAGTCGAACACCAGCACTCGCTCACCCTCGGCCGCCAGGGCTGCCGCCGCGACCGCCACGTTGTTCACGAAGCAGAAGCCCATCGACTCGTTGCTCGACGCATGGTGGCCGGGAGGACGCACGGCACAGAACGCGGCGTCGCCGCGCCCCTCGCGCATCGCCGCGATGGCGGTGAGACCAGCGCCCGCCGCGAACGACGCAGCTCGCATCGAGCCCGGGCTGGCGTAGGTGTCGGGGTCGAGCCGGCCGCCACCGAGGGCACAGATGCCGTCGATGCGATCGAGATAGCGCTCGGGGTGGACCCGTTCGAGATCGGTGCGGGTGGCCGCCTGGGGTTCGAGCGGGACGAGGGCGTCGGTGAGACCAGCCGACCTGACGCCGCGCAGCACGGCCTCGAGTCGCTCGGGCCGCTCAGGGTGACGCGGGCCGGCGAGATGATCGAGGTAGGAGTCGTGAGTGGCGAACAGCACGGTCACCGCGACGACGCTACCGTCGCGCCGATGAGGCAGGAGGTGCATGCGCTGGGGGCGGGAGCCCGCGTCCGGACCTGGCCCCACCTGCCGACGACCGCCCACCTGATCCTTCCCTCCACGCCGACCTCGGGGGCCCTCCTGGAGGAGTGGTGCGCCCGACTCGCCGAGAGCGGCCACGTCGCCGTGCGCACCAACGCCCTCGGACCCACCGTGGCCCGCATCACCGCCGCGGCGGGTTTCGTCCCGGTGCAGGACCTCGCCCTCCTGGTCCACGGCCTCGTCCGGGTGCCACCGCGGCGCGGCCCCGTCACCCGCAGGCTGACGACGAGCGAACGCCCGGCTGCCGCCAACGTCGACGTCACGGCTTTCGGACACGGCTGGGCGCTCGACGTCGACGGCGTCGGAGAGGTGTGCGACGCCACTCCCCGTCATCGGGCCCGGTGCACCACGGCCCACGGGGCCGTCGTCGGTTTCGCGCTGAGCGGCCGCGACTCCCGGACCGCATTCCTCCAGCGGATCGCCGTGGCCCCCGGCCACCAACGCGAGGGTCGGGCCGCGGCCCTCGTGGGCGACGCCCTGCGCTGGGCACGCCGCTCCCGCTCGGAGGAGATGTACGTCAACACCCCCACCGACAACGCCGCCGCCCTGGCCCTCTACGAGGGGCTCGGGTTCCGCCGTCTTCCCGACGGACTGCAGGTCATGGAACGATCACTGGCATGACGGCGACCCGACCACACCCGACCGCGGGCCGTGCTCGACGCCCGCGACGGTCGGTCGCCAGCCTCATGGGCCTCACCGCAGCGGTGGTCGTCGTGGGTCTTCCACTCCCGTCGACCCCTGTCGCCCACGCCCTCACGTCCCTCCGGTTGGTGTCGCAGCGGTTCAACGTCGGCCCCGACGACCGGCTCGAGTTCGTGTTCGAGCGGCCAGCCACGCTCGACGACACCGACATGGAGTCGGTGACCGTCGAGGTCATCGCCCACGAACCGATCGCCGACCGGGACGACGTCACGGCCGCGATCGCCGGTGATCTTCCCTTCACGGTCGACGTGGTCGACCTGCCGACTCAGCGCATCGCCGAGCTCGCCAACGGGAACCTCCGGGTCCGTCTCCCGATCGAACTCGAGTCAGGCGACGAGTTCGCCGTACAGATGTCGCGGGTGGGCGTGTATCCCTTCTCGCTGACGCTCTCGACCGCGGCCGGTGAGGTCGCCAGCCTGGTCACCTTCGTCCAGCGAGTGCCGGCGTCGAAGGAAGAAGTCGGTGACGGTCTCTCCGTGGCCCTCGCCACCGCCACACCCGCCGACGTCACGCTCGACGCAGAAGGGCGGCCCGCCGTGAGTGCATCGGCGGTCAACGAGTTGCAGTCGCTCGTCGAGACCCTCGAAGCCAGTGAGGTCCGCATGGCCGTCGCCATCCGTCCCCTGCTGATCGACGCCGTGGCCGCCACGGGCACGGCCGGTGAGGCCCTCGTCGAACGACTCGTCACGGTCCTGGCGAGGCACGACGTCCTGGCCGTCCCACAACTCCCCCTCGACGTGTCCCACGCGGCCGACGCGGGAGCCGACGCCCTCTACACCCGGTGGCTGCGCGCCGGGGAGGACACCATGCTCGACAGCGCCTCGATCGTGCCCACACGCACGGCCCATCTGGCGACGACGACGCTCAGCCGACCGGGGGCAAACCTGCTGCGCGACCTCGGCGCCCGCCTGCTGGTCCTCACGCCCTCCACCTACGACTCCCTGCAGGGATCGCTGCAGGTCTACACCGACACGAGCCTGCTCGTCGGCGTCGGCACCGTGCCACGCGAAGGCGACACCGTCTCCGATTCCGTCGACGCAGCCGTCCTCGACCGCGACCTCGCCCAGAGCCTCACCGGATCGGGCTCGACCCCTGCGTTGACCGCAGTGCACATGGTCGCCGAATTGC
>JBEBDM010000165.1:0-7210 GCA_041156905.1 Actinomycetota bacterium
CGACGAATCCACCCTTCGCACCGGTCGGCACGATCACCGCGTTCTTGACGATCTGGGCCTTCACGAGCCCGAGGATCTCGGTGCGGAAGTCCTCGCGCCGGTCGCTCCACCGGATACCACCTCGAGCGATGGCCCCGTTGCGCAGGTGCACGCCCTCGACCCGCGGTGAGCAGACCCAGATCTCGTGGCGCGGGCGCGGCAACGGGAGGTCGGGCACCCTCGTCGCGTCGAACTTGAAGGCGAGCACCTCCCGGTGCGCACCGCTGTCGGCGGGTCGGAACGCGTTGGTCCGGACCGTCGCCTCGACGAGCGCGATGAATGCCCTGACCGTGCGATCGTCATCGAGGCTCGGCACGGCGTCGAGCGCCTCCTCGAGTGCGGTCCTTCGGGCCGACTCCTCCTCGGCTCCGGCTCGGGTCGGGTCGAAGCGGGCCGCGAAGAGACCGACGAGCAGCCGGGCGATCTCGACGTGACGGCACAGAGCGTCCTCGACGTACTGCTGGCTGAAGGGGAAGCCGATCTGCCGCAGGTACCGGGCGTAGGCGCGCAGGACCTCGACCTCTCGCGCCGTGAGACCCGCTCGCAGGACCAGTCGGTTGAACCCGTCGACCTCGATGCGACCCTCGAACGAGGCGAGGAACGCCTCCTGCACCCGGGCCTGCACGGCATCGTCGAACGCAAGACCAGCGGGCACCTCGACGCCCACGTCGTGCACCCACACGTCGACGGGTTCGTCGAAGTGGAACGCACGCTCGTCGATGGCGCGGAACCCGAGCTGGTCGAGGAGCGGGAGGAGGTCGCTGAGGGCGACCGCGGCGCCGCGCCGGTACACGCGGAACCGCCACTCCGTCGGACCCGCCTCCTCGAAGTGCATGACGGAGGTCGCCACGTCGGCACCACCGTCGCCCGACAACGCGTCGACGATCGGCAGGTCGAGCACGGCGCTGTTCGGCCAGTTGAGTTCGTCGTACCCGGCCGGCACCGCCGGGCCGAGCCTCTCGATCACGCGGGCGGCAGGCTCGGCTCCGAGCCGAGCAGCCAGCGCGTCCGACACGGCCGCCAGCCAGTCGGCAGCGACCTCGCCCGAGGTGCCCTTCACGCTCATTCTTTGTCCGTCCTCTCCGACCACGCTGTCGTTCAGTCCGTGACGCCAGTGTGCCACACGTGGCCGAGCGGGCCGCAGCCCCCTAGTGTCGCCCCATGGCCCAGCTCAACGTCCTCGGTAGTGACCTCGAACCCTGCTCGTTCGACCCGCTCACGGGGTACTACCGCACCGGCTGCTGCGAGAACCGCGGCGACGACCCGGGCATGCACGTCGTGTGTGTCGTGTGCACCGACGAGTTCCTCGAGTTCAGCCGTGGAGTCGGCAACGACCTGAGCACGCCGATGCCGCAGTACGGCTTCGCCGGCCTGCGTGCGGGCGACCAGTGGTGCCTGTGTGCGAGTCGGTGGCAGGAGGCCTTCGAGGCTGGTCGGGCTCCCAAGGTCCGCCTCGCGTCGACCCACCTCTCGGCGCTCGAGTACTGCTCGCTCGCCGACCTGCGCGCCCACGCACTCGACGCCTGACCCACACCACCACCACCCGACCAGTACCGTCGGGACATGAACCGACCGGCACCACTCCTGCGCGGCTGGGCCCACGTCGTCGCCTTCCCACTGATGCTGGTGGGCGGTCTCCTGCTCATCGCACTACGGGCCGATGACGCCCAAGCACGCTGGCTCCTCGCCGTCTACGTCGGCGGCACGGCCACGATGTTCGGAGTCTCGGCGCTCTACCACCGGGTGCCATGGACTCCGGCCCTCAAGGCCCGCCTCCAGAAGTGCGATCGCAGCGCGATCTTCCTGGCGATCGCCGGCGGCTACACGCCCGTCGCCGCGCTCTGCCTCGAGGGCCGGCTCCGCCTCGTCGTGCTCGCCGGGGTCTGGGTCGGGAGCCTTCTCGGAATGGCCCTCGTCTGGGTCCCGAGCGTCCATCGGGCGTGGAAGGGCGCCAGCTACATCATCGTCAGCTGGGTCGCCGCGATCGCCCTTCCCGATCTCGCCCGTGGTCTCGGCCCGACGGGTTTCGTCCTGATCCTCGGTGGGGGCATCTGCTACACGCTCGGCGCGGCAGCCTTCGCCGCTCACTGGCCCGATCCGTGGCCGCGTGTGTTCGGCTTCCACGAGATCTTCCACGCCTTCACCATCGTGGCCGCGTCACTCCAGTTCACGGCCATGGCCGTGGTGGTGGCTCCGCGCCTGTCGGCCTAGACGGCCGGCGGCGAGACCTCTGCAGACGTCGGCGACTCCCGGACGATCACCCACTGCGCGAGCAGGACGCCGGCAATGACGACGGCGGCACCCAGCAACTTGATGCCGCGCACCTCCTCGCCGAGGAAGATGATCGACCACAGGATGGCGAGGGCCACCTCTGCGGTCATGACCATCGCCACGATGCCCGGGGCGATGTGGCGCATGGCCCTGTAGAAGGCAACGTTCGAGAGCAGGGTCGGCACGAGCGCGAACAGGAGCACCTCGGCGACGAGGGTGCCGCCTGTCGGGACGACGAGGCCACCACCGAAGGCGAGGGGCGCCATCGCCACGGTGCCACCGAGCACGTTCCAGCCCGCCTGCACGACACCGTCGGTCGGCGGCAGGACCCTGCCGCTGACGATCATGAACGCGGCCATCAGGAACGCCTGGACGATGACGATGCCGACACCGAGTCCGCTGATCTCGCCCACGCCGCCGAACAGCTCGGGCACCGTGAGCACCACACCCACCATGACGACGGCGAGCGACAGCCAGATGAGCGGCGAGGCCTTGTGGTGACCGAGCAGCGACGACCCCACCACGACGAGCACCGGGTACACGTAGACGATGACGATGTAGACCGAGACGTCGAGGTACTCCAGCGACCGGAACCCGATGTACACCATCACGGCGAAGAGCATCCCGAGCGCCAGCGAACGCAGGTGCGGCACGGCCAGCGGGTCGGGGCCTCCCCGCCCGTGGCGGACGAAGAGGAACACCCACAACAAGACCGCGGCGATGCCGAAACGCCAGAACAGCATCGACTCGGCACCCAGCGAGCCGAGCAGGTCCTTGCCCACGACCGACGACAACGAGTACGCGACCGCGCAACCCATCGCCCAGAGGGCTCCGGCCGTGGCGTTCCGGCCGTCGTGGGTCATCCGAGGAGTCTCTTGGCGATGACCATCCGCTGGATCTGGTTCGTACCCTCGTAGATCTGCGTGATCTTCGCGTCGCGCATCATCCGCTCGACCGGGAACTCCTCGGTGTACCCGTACCCGCCGAGGAACTGCACGCAATCGGTGGTCACCTGCATCGCCACATCGCTGGCGAAGCACTTCGCCATCGCTCCAGCAGTGCTGAGCTCGCCCTGCGGGTCGCCCTCGTCGGCCATCGCGCAGGCGCGGTACACGAGCGCTCGCGCTGCCTCGATCCGCATGCCGGCGTCAGCGACCATCCACTGAAGACCCTGGTTGTCGGCGAGTGGACGGCCGAAGGTACGACGCTCCTTGAGGTACCCGATGGCGTAGTCGAGAGCACCCTGGGCGACTCCGACCGCCTGCGCACCGATCGTCGGGCGGCTCCGGTCGAGCGTGTGCATCGCCACGGCGAAGCCCTGCCCGACATCGCCGAGGCGGTGCGTGTCGGGGACGCGTACCTCGTCGAGCCGGATCACGCCCGTCGGCGAACCCTTGATGCCGAGCTTGTGCTCGAGCTTCTCGACCTGCACGCCCCAGCCGGCCTCCACGAGGAAGGCCGTGATGCCCTTGTGCCGGTCGTCGGACGTCCGCGCGAACACCGTGTAGAGGTCGGAGATGCCAGCGTTGGTGATCCAGCACTTGGTGCCCGTGATCACCCAGTCGTCGCCATCACGCACAGCACGGGTGGACATGCTGGCAACGTCACTGCCCGCATCGGGCTCGCTCAGGCCGTAGCTGCACTGGCTCTCGCCGCCCGCGACCCGCGGCAGGTACTGCTGCTTGAGTGCATCGGACCCGAAGTTGATGACGGGCAGCATTCCGAGCTTGGAGATGAGGAACGACAGGCTCGTGCTGACACACACGCGAGCGATCTCCTCGGCGGCGATGGCCTGGTCGACCAGCGACGCACCGGCTCCGCCGTACTCGGTGGGGAAGCTGAGCGAGGTCAACTCCATCGAGCGGAGATCGGCCCAGTTCTCCCACGAGTACTGGGCGGTGCGGTCGACCTCGGCGGCCCTCGGTGCGATGCGGTCCTCGCAGAAGCGCCGGAGCACGGCGCGGAACTCGCGCTGCTCGTCAGTGAGCGTGATCGACTGCACGGCCGGCCGTCAGAACCCGACGAGGGTGCGCCACTGCGCCGGAAAGGCGGCGGTGACCTGAGCCGGCGTCATGCGCAGTGTCGCCTCGGGCACCATGTCGACCAACGCCCGGGCCTCGGTGTAGTGGTGCGGATGGGCGAGCCCCGAGAACAGGCCACGGCGAGCCTCGACGACGTCGGCCGGAGCCGCAGAGAGGAACCCCCACATCGTGAAGGCGATGGTGAGGTCGTGGACGACTGGCGCCCTGCTGAACAGCGACGCACGACGGAGGGCGATCCCGAGGCAACCACGGATCGCGTCGTCGGCGTGCTCGCCAGCGGTGAGCTGCAGACGCGGGCGGAAACCCTCCGCGATGGTGAGAGCGAATCCCTGGTCGGGCCCCTGGAAGCCGAGCTGTTCACCCTGCGGCTGGAAACCCTCGATCTCGGCCTTGCGGCCGGGCGTCCAGGAGCGGGCCACCGTGGGCGGCGACGAGTAGGAGCGGGTGGTGTCGACCGCAGGGGTCGGGGCGAAACGAGGGGAGGCCATAGCCCTCCCAGTCTGGCACTCAGGCCGGAGCGTGCAACAGCCCGAAGACGAGACCGTCCTCGAGCGCCCGCCACGAGGCCTCGATGATGTTGCCGCTCACACCGATCGTGGTCCACGACCGCTCGCCGTCGGTGAAGTCGATCAGCACGCGGGTCACCGCACCGGTGGCCGTGGCGCCGTCGAGGATGCGCACCTTGTAGTCGGTGAGATGGACACGGTCGAGGCCGGGATACGCCGCCATGAGCGACGCCCGGAGCGCCGTGTCGATCGCATTGACCGGGCCGTTGCCCTCCGCCGTGTGGACGTGCCGGGTGTCGCCGACCCAGACCTTCACGGTCGCCTCGGTCGTGAAGTCACCGCTCGGGAGTTCGTCGGTGATGACGCGCATCGACTCGACCTTGAAGAACTCCTGCACCCAGCCCGAGGCACGGCGCATCAGCAACTCGAGCGAGGCGTCGGCCGCCTCGAAGTGGTAGCCCTCGTGCTCGAGGCGCTTGAGATCGTCGATGACCTGGTTGACGGCGGGGCCGTCCATCGGCAGGCCGAGCTCCTCTGCCTTCATCTCGATCGTGGCGCGGCCGGCCATCTCGCTGACGACGAAGCGCGTGCCGTTGCCGACGAGTTCGGGGTCGACGTGCTCGTAGGCGTCCTTGGCACGCTTGATGGCGCTCACGTGGAGCCCCGCCTTGTGGGCGAACGCCGAGGTGCCGACGTACGGAGCCTGCGGGTTCATCGGCCGGTTCAGGATCTCGGCCACGTGCTTGCTGACCGCGGTCAGGCGCTCGATGTTGCCCTCGGGGAGGCAGGTCATCCCGAGCTTGAGCTGGAGGTTCGGGATCACCGTGGTGAGGTTGCAGTTACCCGTGCGCTCGCCGAGCCCATTGAGGGTGCCCTGCACGTGACGCGCCCCGGCGACCACGGCGGCCATCGAGTTGGCGACGGCGCAGCCCGTGTCGTCGTGACAGTGGATGCCGATGGTCGCGTCGTTGCCCACGTGGCGCTTGACGTCAGCGACGATCTGCTCGACCTCGTGGGGCAGCGAGCCACCGTTGGTGTCGCACAGCACGAGATGGCTGGCGCCGTTGACGACGGCGGCCTCGATCGCCCGCAGGCTGAACTCGGGGTTGCGCTTGAAGCCGTCGAAGAAGTGCTCGAGGTCGACCATCACCAGACGGCCCTGGCCGCGCAGGAAACCGACCGAGTCGGCGATCATCGCCGCACCCTCCTCGAGGGTGGTCTGGAGGGCCTCGAGGACGTGGTAGTCCCACGACTTGGCGACGATGCAGACCGCCGAGGTGTTGGCCTCGATCAGGTTGCGCAGCGTGGCGTCGTCGTCGCTCTTGCCCCGCGGCCGGCGCGTGCTGCCAAAGGCGACGAGGGTCGAGTGGGCCAAGTGCAGCTCCTTGTTGGCCCGGGCGAAGAACTCGATGTCCTTGGGGTTCGCTCCCGGCCAGCCACCCTCGATGTAGGTCACCCCGAGGTGGTCGAGCTGCTCGGCGATGCGCAGCTTGTCGTCGACGGTGGCCGAGACGCCCTCGACCTGGAGTCCGTCGCGCAGGGTGGTGTCGAAGACCTCGACGGCCTGGCCGGCCAAGTCGGGTCGCATCGGGGAGGCGGCGGTGACGCTCATGGGGGCTCCTGTGGGTCGGGGGGTGCGGCGGGGCTGTGGGAAGGGCGGGACGAGGACAGGTCGGGGAAATGAAAGAGCCGCCCGGAGGGGCGGCTCAGAGCGCACATCGGCGGGTGCCGACGTGCGCTAGCGAATGATGATGATGCGGGCGGCGATTGCGTTCATCGACCGTCATTCAACCGGCAGCGGCCCGCCACGTCAACCCGTGCGCCCTGTTGCGGCCCGGCCGTCCCGACGCCGGGACACCCTGTGGACAGCCTGTGGACGAATGGCCTCGCCTGTGGACAACCGAGGCGGAGCGATCGGGGTCGCTCCCCCGTCGTTCCTGACCGGTCAGACGTGCTCGCACCAGTCGGCGTAGCGCGGATCCTGGCCGCGGACGGCCTTGGCGTACACCTCGGCGATGGCCCGGGTCTTCGGACCGGGGCACGGCACCTTGCGGTCGTCGACCGAGTTCACCGAGCTGATCTCAGCGGCGGTGCCGCACACGAAGATCTCCTCGGCGATGTACAGGTCGCTGCGGGCGATGTTGTCGACCCGCACGTCGTAGCCGAGATCGCGTGCGATGGTGGTGACCGAACTCTGGGTGATGCCCTCGAGCGCGCCGGCCGAGATCGGCGGGGTGAGGATGATGTCGTTGCGCACGGCGAAGATGTTCTCGCCGGTGCACTCCGCCACCAGCCCGTTGGGAGCCAGCATGATGGCCTCGTCGTAGCCGGCCTTCAGCGCTTCCACCTTGG
>JBEBDM010000166.1:0-3319 GCA_041156905.1 Actinomycetota bacterium
CTGGGGTTCGACCTGACGGGCAGCTCGCTCGAGAAGTGGGGCGACGAGGAGTGGCTGCGGCACTCGATCGAGAGCCAGAACTGGTCGCTGAGCCAGTTCATGCACGGTGAGCAGGGTGCGCTGATCTGCACCGCGAAGATCGTCGAGACGGTGCCGTGGATCGATGCCAAGTACTACGCGTCGACCCAGGTGATGGACGAGGCCCGCCACGTCGAGGTCTTCGCCCGCTATCTCGAGGAGAAGCTCGGTGGCGAGTACCAGATCAACGTCCACCTCCGCATGCTGCTCGACGACATCATCAACGACAGCCGCTGGGACATGACCTACCTCGGCATGCAGATCATGGTCGAGGGTCTCGCCCTCGCCGCGTTCGGCTTCCAGCATCAGATGACCACCGAGCCGCTGCTCAAGAACCTGCTCCGCTACGTGATGAGCGACGAGGCCCGCCACGTGGCCTTCGGCGTGCTGTCGCTGAAGGAGTCGTACGAGCAGATGACCGACAAGGAGATCTCCGAGCGTCAGGAGTTCGCCTTCGAGGCCGCCATCCGCATGCGCGACCGCTTCATGTCGCAAGAGGTCTGGGAGCGCATGGGTGTCGACACCCGTCAGGTGCTCCCGCTCATCCTCAGCGACCCGACCCGCGTCATCTTCCAGAGCATGCTGTTCAGCAAGATCGTGCCGAACTGCAAGAAGCTCGGCCTGCTCGACCGCAACAACTCGTGGCTGCGCCGCCGCTTCGAGGAGATGCAGGTCATCCAGTTCGAGGACTGGGCCGACACCGGCGAGGAGTACGCGGCGTTCGAGCTGGGCGCCGACATGCCCGACGTGGCCGCTCGTCACTGACCGCTCCGGGCCGCCACGCGGCCCAAGACCCGAGACGGCCGCTGTCCACCACCGTGGGCAGCGGCCGTTCCCGTATGCTCGCCCCGATGGCGCACGACTCCGATCCGTTCTTCCGGACCTTCCACGCCCTGCGGATCAAGGGCTTCGCGAAGGCCGACACCGTCGCCGAGGTCGCCGATCTCCCGTTGTCCGTGGTGGAGCAGCATCTCCGCGACCTGCAGGGTCGCGAGTGGGCACAGTTCCGCGAGGCCCGCGAGTTGTGGCAGCTCACCCCGGTGGGCCGCGAGGAGCACCGCATCGCCCTCGCCGAGGACGTGATGGGCACGCACGTCGCCGACGAACTGCGCGGGGCGTACGCCGGGTTCCTGACCCTCAACGAGGCGTTCAAGACCCTGTGCGGCGACTGGCAGCTCCGTGCGGGCCAGCCCAACGACCACTCCGACGCGGCCTATGACGCCGGCGTCGTCGCCCGTCTCGTCGAACTCGACGCCTCGGCGCGGCCCGTCGTGGAGAAGATGGGCGAGTCACTCGCCCGCCTCGCCCCCTATGCGCCCCGACTGGAACGGACGTGCCAGGCGGTGGTCGCGGGTGACACGAAAATGTTCACCGGTGTGATGTGCGGCTCGTACCACGATGTGTGGATGGAACTGCACGAAGACCTCATCCTGACCCAGGGCATCGACCGTGCCGCCGAGGGGAGTTTCTGATGGCCCGTTTCGGTCGTGTCCTGTCGGCGATGATCACGCCGTTCCGCGCTGATGGCTCGCTCGACCTCGACGAGGCCCGCCGCCTCGCCCGGCACCTCCAGTCGGAGGGCCACGACGGCCTGGTGATCGCGGGAACCACCGGTGAGGCACCCGTGCTCACCGACGACGAGCGCCTGTCGCTCTTCGCCGCCGTGATCGAGGCCGTGACGATCCCCGTGATCGCCGGTACCGGCACCAACGACACCGCTCACTCGGTGCACCTCACCGTCGAGGCCGCAGCACTCGGTGCAGCGGGTGTGCTCGCCGTGTGCCCGTACTACAACCGTCCGTCACAGGCCGGCATCGAGGCCCACATGCGGGCGATGGCGGGAGCGAGCGACCTCCCCGTCATGCTCTATGACATCCCGGTGCGCAGCGGCCGCAAGATGTCGACGGCCATGATGCTCCGCCTGGCCCGCGAGGTGTCCAACGTGGTCGCGCTCAAGGACGCCGCCGGCAACCCCGGCGAGACGGCCTCGCTGATCGCCTCGGCCCCGGCCGGGTTCGAGGTCTACAGCGGTGACGACGGGCTGACCCTGCCGCTCATGGCCAGCGGCATCGTCGGCACGGTCGGTGTCGCCACCCACTGGACGGGCCCCGATCACCAGCAGATGTTCGACCTCTGGGAGCGTGGCGACATCGCCGGCGCCCGCCTCGTCAACGCCCGCCTGCTCGAGAGCTTCGGCTTCGAGACCGGTGACGACGCCCCGAACCCGATCCCGACCAAGGCCGTGATGCGACATCTGGGCTTCTCGGTGGGTCAGGCCCGCCTCCCGATGGGCCCGGCACCCGAGTTCGTCGAGACGCGAGTGCCCGAGGTGCTCGCCAACCTGCAACGCTGGCGCGATGCCTTCCCCCAGCGCCCTGCGTCCTGACCGATGACCACCCCCACCCCTTCCTCGGCGGTCCGGATCGTCTTCCTCGGCGGCCTCGGTGAGATCGGCCGCAACTGCATGGCCATCGAGCAGGACGGCAAGATCCTGCTCATCGACGTCGGCCTGATGTTCCCCGATGCCGACATGCACGGCATCGACCTCGTCCTGCCCGACTTCACCTGGCTGCGGGAGAACGGCGACCGCATCGTCGGGTGCGTCGCCACCCACGGCCACGAGGACCACGTCGGTGGCCTGCAGTACCTGCTGCGCGAACTCAGCTTCCCGGTGTACGGCTCGGCCGTCACCCTCGGTCTGGCACGTAACCGCATCGAGGAGGCGGGCCTTCTCGGCCGCACCGAGCTCATCGCCGTCGCCGACAACGCGCGTGTCGCGATCGGTCCCTTCGACGTCGAGTTCATCCCGGTGACCCACTCGGTGCCGCACGCCCACGCGATCGCGGTCCACACCCCGCAGGGCGTGATCCTCCACAGCGGCGACTTCAAGATCGACCTCACGCCGGTCGACGGCCGCCGCACCGATCTCGCCCGGATCGGCGCGTTGTCGGCAGGGGAGGGCATCCGGCTGCTGATGCTCGACAGCACCAACGCCGAGGAGCACGGTCACGCGCCGAGCGAGACGAGCGTCGGTTCGGTCCTGCGTCAGCTCTTCCACGAGCACGCCGGCCGCCGGATCATCACGGCGAGCTTCGCCAGTCATCTCCATCGCATCCAGCAGATCTGCGATGCCGCGGTCGCGACCGGGCGAGTGGTCGCGACGCTTGGCCTGTCGATGAAGAAGAACGTGCGGATGGGACGCGACCTCGGCGTGCTGAGCATCCCCGACGCGTCGCTCGTC
>JBEBDM010000167.1:0-2712 GCA_041156905.1 Actinomycetota bacterium
CGAGCTGGGCAAGCCGATCGCGATGGACGAGGGTCTTCGTTTCGCGATCCGTGAGGGTGGCCGTACCGTGGGTGCTGGCCGCGTCACGAAGATCACGAAGTGAGCTGACGAACCATGGCACGTAACGACAAGCGGGTGAAGATCACCCTCGAGTGCACGGAGTGCAAGCACCGCAACTACATCACGATGAAGTCGAAGATCAACGATCGCGAGCGACTCGAGATGAAGAAGTACTGCAACCACGACCGCAAGCACACGGTCCACAAGGAGACCCGCTGACCCCTAGGGGTCACACCTCGAGGGGTGGCTGGTAGCGTTTCCAGCCTCCCCCAGAGGGCAGTAGCTCAGCTGGTAGAGCATCGGTCTCCAAAACCGACGGTCGGGGGTTCGAGTCCCTCCTGCCCTGCCCAACACACCGAAATCCGAGAAGCACGATGTCACTGGACGACCTCAACAGAGAGCAGAAGCGTCAGCTGAAGCGCATGGGTGCCCTGAACGATCAGGGTCAGCCGGCGCGTCAGCCCGCCCAGGCACGTCGTCCTCGCAGCGAGCGACCCGGTGCGGTGCAGTACATGCGCGAAGTGCGTGACGAGATGCGCAAGGTGGCCTGGCCCAAGTGGCCCGAGGTCCGTCGCTTCTCGATCATCGTCCTGGCCACGGTCGTGCTCTACACGGCCTACGTGTTCGGGCTCGATTCGCTCTTCGGCGTGCTCTCAGGATGGTTGTACGACTGACATGAGTGATCTCACCGAGACCCCCGACGAAGAGACCATCGAGCCGGTCGCGTTCGACCTCACCGACACCGAGTCCGGTGTCGAGGCCGACGCGTCCGACGACGAGGAGCCCATCGCCGACCCCTGGACCCTTCCCGGCCGCTGGTACGTGGTACACACCCAGTCCGGCTACGAGAAGAAGGTCAAGGCCAACCTCGAGTCCCGCATCCAGAGCATGAACATGGAAGAGAAGATCTTCGACGTGGTCATCCCGATGGAAGAGGTCGACGAGTTCAAGAACGGTCGCAAGCAGACCGTCCAGAAGAAGGTCTTCCCCGGCTACATCCTCGTCCGTTGCGAGATGGACGACGACAGCTGGTACTGCGTGCGCAACACGCCGGGCGTCACCGGCTTCGTGGGCCAGA
Source organism: Actinomycetota bacterium (assembly GCA_041156905.1). Lineage (GTDB taxonomy): Bacteria > Actinomycetota > Acidimicrobiia > Acidimicrobiales > Ilumatobacteraceae > UBA668. Next base: position 1,139 of record JBEBDM010000167.1, read on the forward strand.
GCAAGCACGGCCAGAAGCCGACGCCGCTCTCGCGCCGTGAGGTCCAGACGTTCCTGTCGGCCAAGGGCGACGGGACCGGCGGGATGCCGTCGCGCAAGAAGCCCAAGCTCGAGTACGAGGTGGGCGAGAGCGTCCGCGTGAAGGAAGGCCCGTTCGCCGACTTCACCGGCTCGGTCGCCGAGATCAACGCCGATCACATGAAGCTCAAGGTGCTGGTGAACATCTTCGGTCGCGAGACCCTGGTGGAGATGGACTTCAGCCAGGTCAGCAAGCTCTGACCCCGATTCGCAGCAACCCTGCACAGTTCACGAGGAAAGTAGTCAGCCATGGCAAAGAAGAAGGTCACTGCGATCGTCAAGATCCAGATCCCGGCGGGCAAGGCCACCCCGGCCCCGCCCGTGGGTACCGCGCTCGGACCGCACGGCGTGGGCATCATGGACTTCGTCAAGCAGTACAACGCGGCCACCGAGTCGCAGGTCGGGACGATCATCCCGGTCGAGATCACCATCTTCGAGGACCGCACGTTCTCGTTCGTGCTCAAGACCCCGCCGGCGCCGGTCCTCCTCCGTGAGAAGGCCAAGATCGCCAAGGGTTCCTCGACCGCCGGCAAGGCGTCGTGCGGCACCGTGACCGAGGCCGACATCGAAGAGGTCGCCAAGATCAAGATGCCCGACCTCAACGCCTACGACCTCGAGGCGGCCAAGCAGCAGATCCGCGGCACCGCCCGCAGCATGGGCCTCAACGTCGCCGGCTGAGCCGACGACGTCGCCCGAACCAACACACCAACACCGCTCGACCGGGATCACCTCGCCCGGCGGCGCTCACCCTGAGGGAGACACACATGTCCGGCAAGAAGTACGCCGATTCCATCAAGACGTTCGACCGTGACCAGCTGTTCACGCCGACCGAGGCCCTGAACATGGTCAAGACCATGTCGAAGGCGAAGTTCGACGAGACCGTCGACATCGCCGTCCGCCTCGGCGTCGATCCCCGTAAGGCCGACCAGATGGTCCGTGGCACCGTCGCCCTGCCGAGTGGCACGGGCAAGGACGTCCGCGTGGCCGTGTTCGCCGCCGGCGAGGCCGCCCAGGCCGCCCGCGACGCAGGTGCTGACCTCGTGGGCGCCGACGATCTCGCCGCCGAGATCGAGAAGGGCGTGTTCAACTTCGACATCGCCATCGCGACGCCCGACATGATGCCCCTCGTCGGCCGCCTCGGCCGCACCCTCGGCCCGCGTGGCCTCATGCCGAACCCCAAGACCGGTACCGTGACCCAGGACGTCGGCCGCGCCGTCACCGAGTTCAAGGGCGGCAAGGTCGAGTACCGCACCGACCGCTACGGCAACGTGCACGTGCAGCTCGGCAAGGCCAGTTTCACCATCGACCAGCTCGAGGCCAACTTCCGCGCCGTGCTCGACGAGCTCCAGCGCGCCAAGCCGGCCGCGGCCAAGGGCCGTTACCTCAAGAAGATCACGGTGGCCAGCACCATGGGCCCCGGCGTGAAGGTCGACACCAACCGCCTTCGCCCCGAGGTCTGATCCGCTGATCACCTGACACGGGGCTCACGCCCCGTGT
>JBEBDM010000168.1:0-4671 GCA_041156905.1 Actinomycetota bacterium
GGCAGTTCGACGGACCGGTACGGGAGATCGTCGCCCGGCGTCTCGACGAGGTCGTCGAAGCGGTCAGGGAGGCCGAGGCCGAGGCAGCCGCTGGCCGGTGGGTCGTGGGCTATCTCGCCTACGAGGCGGCGCCGGCGTTCGATCCGGCGATGATCGTCCGCCCGTCGGTCGACGGACTGCCACTCGTCTGGTTCGGTGTGTTCGACGAGGCCCTCGAGGCGCCGTCGCTCGACGAGCCGGGAGTGGTGCCGACCCCCGTGGGTCCGATCGAGCGCGACGGTGGTTCGCAGTGGTATCGCGACTCGGTCGAGGTGATCCGCGACCGCATCGCCCTCGGTGACGTCTACCAGGTGAACCTCACCGATCGCTTCGTGTGTGCCGCTCCGGACGAACCCGCATCGCTCTACGCGGCGATGGCTCGCGCCCAGCGCGGCAGCTTCAACGCGCTCATCCGTCACGGCGACACGGTCGTGATGTCGGCATCGCCGGAGTTGTTCGTCCACTGGGACGGCGACGTCCTCGCGTCCGCCCCGATGAAGGGCACACGTCCTCGTGCGCTCGACGCAGCGACCGATCGGGCCACCGTCGACGAACTCCTCGGGAGTGAGAAGGACCGTGCCGAGAACGTGATGATCGTCGACCTGATCCGCAACGACATGTCGCGTGTCGCGGTGACCGGTTCGGTCGAGGTTCCCGAACTGTTCAGCGTGGAGCGCTACGAGACCGTGTGGCAGATGACGTCGACCGTGCGGTGTCGCACGCGGCCGGGGACGACGCTCGCCGACGTGATGGGAGCGATGTTCCCCTGCGGCTCGGTGACCGGTGCACCGAAGGTCGCCGCGATGGAGATCATCGCCGGACTCGAGACGGCGCCGCGTGGTGTCTACTGCGGGGCGGTCGGTGTGCTCGCTCCTCCGGGACACGGACCGCGCGCCGTGTTCAGCGTGGCGATCAGGACGGCAGTGGCCGATCTCGCCTCAGGAAGCGCCACCTACGGTGCGGGTGGGGGGATCACGTTCGACTCCGATCCCGTCGACGAGGACGCCGAGGCCGAGGCCAAGACCGCAGTGTTGCGCCGACCGCGACCCGCGTTCGCGTTGTTCGAGACGATGCGGTGCTCGGGTGGTGTGATCCTGCGCCGCGGGATGCACGTCGAGCGGCTCCGAGCCGCAGCGGTCTACTTCGGGTTCCCCTGGTCGGAGGGTGCCGTGGACCAGGCCCTCGACGACGCGGTCGCCCGGTCGGCTGGGTCGGCCCAGCGTGTCCGCCTCGAGTGGCGGCGATCGGGGGAGGCGCACGTCGTGGTCGCCGCCCTCCCTGACCCCTCGGACGCACCCGTGCGGCTGGCGCTGTCGACGGTGGGGGCCCTCTCGTCGTCCGACCCGTTCGGGCGTCACAAGACGACCTGGCGCAGTCGCTACGACGACGCCCGTGCTGTTGCCGGCGACGCGGTCGACGACGTGGTGATGGTCAACGAACGGTCGGAGGCCACCGAGACGACGATCGCGTCGTTGCTGTTCCGTCGCCCGGGAGCGACACGCTGGTGCACGCCGCCGCTGTCGTCGGGCGGACTCGACGGCGTCGGGCGTCGGGCCCTGCTCGAGTCGGGTCAGGTCGACGAGGCAGCGATCGTGGCGGCCGATCTCGGTGCGTGCGAGCTGGCCGTCGTCAGTTCGTTGCGCGGTGTCCGCAGGGCGGTGCTCGTCGGACGGTCAGCGGATGCGGTCGATGGCGTCGACGAGAGCCAGGGCGAGACGGTGCGAGCGGACGTCGTGGACGCGGAGGATGGCGGCACCGCGACTGGCGGCCGCGCACCCGGCACCGACCGTGGCGATGTCCCGTTCCTCGACATCGGCAGCTCCGCTCAGGGCGGCGACGAACCTCTTCCGTGAGACCCCCACCAGCAGCGGACTGCCGAGCTCGGCGAGCCGCGGGAGTTCGGCGAGCAGCACGAGGTTGTCGTCGACCGTCTTCCCGAAGCCGATCCCCGGGTCGAGGACGATGCGATCGGGATGGACGCCTGCGGTGACAGCCGTGGAGCGGGCGTCGTCGAGGCGTTGCGACACCTCTGCCACGACGTCGTCGTAGTGCACGGCATCGCTCACCTCTCCGGCGGTCGTCGGTCGCTGGTGCATCAGCACGAGCGCGTCGGCGGCGGTCGCGACCGACGCCATCCGCGGGTCGGCGAGGCCGGTGACGTCGTTGACCCACGATGCGCCAGCCGCGAGGGCGGCCTCGGCGACGTCGGCCTTCGACGTGTCGACCGAGATGCAGCGCACTCCGTCGGCGACGAGCCGTTCGATCACCGGGAGCAGTCGGGAGAGTTCCTCGTCGGCGGAGATCGGCGTGGAACCGGGACGGGTCGACTCTGCCCCGAGGTCGAGGATGTCGGCACCGTCAGCGAGCAGTCGTCGTGCGTGGTCGACCGCATGCTGCGCGTCGAGGTACAGGCCACCGTCGCTGAACGAGTCGGGGGTGATGTTGACCACTCCCATGAGGAGGGTGCGCTCTCCGAGGGGGAGGACGGTGTCGCCGCAGCGGAGATGTCGGATGGTCACACAGCGGTCATAGCAGTTCGGCGGCGAGGCTCGCCACCGTGCTGCGCTCGCAGGCGGTGAGCGTCACGTGTCCGAAGCACGACTGTCCGCTGAAGGCCTGGATGAGGACGGCCAGTGCGTTGTTCGACTCGCCGAGGTACGGCGCGTCGATCTGGCTGGTGTCGCCGGTGAAGATCACCTTGGTGCCGTCGCCGATACGGGTCAGGACGGTCTTCAGTGTCGTCGGCTCGAGGTTCTGGGCCTCGTCGACGACGACGATCTGACGGTGCAGGCTGCGACCGCGGAGGAACGTGACCGACTCGAGCGACAGCTGGTTGCGTCCGACGAGCTCGTCGACGAGACGGTGAGCGTCGTGCGCGCTGCGCTGGTCGGTGAGCGCGACGATCGAGTCGTGGATCGCCGACATCCACGGGTCGAGCTTCTCGTCGAGACCGCCGGGCAGGAAGCCGACATCGGCACGTCCGACGGGGACGAGGGGTCGGTAGACGGCGAGACGTTCGTAGCGACGCTGCTCGACGACCTGCTCGAGTCCGGCCGCGATCGCGAGGAGTGTCTTGCCCGTGCCGGCGCGGCCGTCGAGGGCGACGATGCTGACATCGGGATCGAGCAGGAGCTCGAGGGCGAAGCGCTGCTCCTTGGAACGGGGACGCAGGCCCCACGCCTCCGGGGTGGAGTGGGGAACCAAGCGCAGTTCATCGTCGACCCGCCGGGCGAGTGCCGACTGTGAGCCGTTGCGGAGGACGGCGAACCCGTTCTCGTGCAGCGGCTGGCGGCCGAGGACCTCGTCGCAGTCGAGCCCACCCGAGGCGTAGAGATCGTCGATGGTGCGCTGGTCGGCCTCGACCGTGATCCATCCCGCCTGGCGGGTGGCCTGGTGGCGGCCGACGGGCTGGTGCTCCACGGCCTCGAGACCGAGGTGGGCGGCCTTGATGCGTAGTGCGGCGTCGTTGGAGACCATCCGGGTGGGCGCATGCATCGCCTGGCCGAGTGCGGCACCGATGATGCGGTTGTCGGGAATGGCCGGGTCGAGGCCGTGCTCGATGAGGATGTGCTTCTGCACGCCGTTGATCTCGACCTGGAGCGTGCCGGCCGCGGCAGGATCGCCGATCGCCACGGGTGATGCCAGCGAGCCGCCAGCGCGTACGCGATGTTCCTCGATCGTGCGGAGCGCGGTGCGTGCCGCGCGTCCGACGTCGTCGGGTCGTGTCTTGAGTCCGTCGAGCTCCTCGATGACGGTGAAGGGGACGACGATGTCGCAACCGGCGAACGACAAGAGGCATCCGGGATCGCCGATGAGCACCGACGTGTCGAGCACCACTCTCGTACGCACACCTCCTTCCCGTTCGTCGTGAGCGGCCTGGGCGTGCACGAGATCGGTCAACGTTGCTCCGTTCGAAGAGGACGTCGGGGGTGATGTGGTCACCGACCGCCGTTGTAGCCGCGGAGTGGCATCGGACACTGATTGCAAATGCAACATCGAGAATGCTTGCCTTTGCCGCGCGAAACGTATTCGATACGCGTACGTAACACCCCCGTTCGCGGGCCAACAGTCGATACCCGGAGGTATCAGGAACATGACCAAGGCAGAACTCATCGACGCAGTGGCTAAGGATGCCGGCGTGACCAAGGCCGACGCGGAGCGCACCATCGGTGCCTTCTTCGACATCGTGACCTCGTCGGCCAAGAAGGGCGACAAGGTCGCGTGGCCGGGCTTCGGCTCGTTCAGCACCTCGAAGTCGGCGGCCCGCACCGGCCGCAACCCGCAGACCGGCGCCGAGGTGAAGATCGCCGCCTCGACCCGCATGAAGTTCACTTCGAGCAGCACCCTCAAGGCCGCGCTCAACCCGAAGAAGAAGTGACAGTCGTCCTCGACGACTGACCAGATCCCAACACCAACCAACCAGAAGGGAAACCACAGTGGCAGCAGCAAAGAAGGCAGCTCCGGCCAAGAAGGCCGCCGCGAAGAAGGCTCCGGCCAAGAAGGCGGCTCCGGCCAAGAAGGCCGCGGCGAAGAAGGCTCCGGCGAAGAAGGCCGCTCCGGCCAAGAAGGCCGCCGCCAAGAAGGCCGCTCCGGCCAAGAAGGCCGCCGCCAAGAAGGCCGCTCCGGCCAAGA
>JBEBDM010000169.1:0-2886 GCA_041156905.1 Actinomycetota bacterium
CGGCCGGGTCGAGGCGACGCTCGACCTGCGGCGCGACATCAGCCGGGTGATCCGTGAGCGCCGGCCCGACGTCGTGATCTGTCAGTCGCCCGAGCGCAACCTCGACCGCATCTTCGCCAGCCACCCCGACCACATCGCTGCCGGTGAGGCCGCCATGTGCGCCGTGTACCCCGACGCCCGCAATCCCTTCGCCTACCCCGAGTTGCTCGAGGCCGGGCACGAGCCGTGGACCGTGCGCGAGGTGTGGCTGCAGGGCCATCCGGCGCCGAGCCACGCGATCGACGTCACCGACCACGTCGACGCCAAGCTCGCCGCACTCCTGTGTCACGTGAGCCAGCACCCCGACCCCGAGGGAATGCAGTCACGTGTCCGCCAGTGGATGCTGCACACCGCCACGTCGATGGGCCTGCCCGAGGGCCGCTCGGCCGAGGCGTACCGGGTGGTCGCGGCCGCCTGAGCCGCCCGGCGGACGGCTCGCTCCCGTTTCGCCGCAGTCCCTACCGGTGGGTAACCTCGGCGGAACCATCGCTCCACAGGGGGAAGAACCATGACCGAAGCCGTGATCGTCGCGACAGCCCGCAGCCCGATCGGGCGCGCCAACAAGGGGTCGCTCGTCGATCTGCGCCCTGACGACATGAGCGCCCAGATCGTCAAGGCCCTCATGGCCAAGGTGCCGCAGGTGAAGGCCTCCGACGTCAACGACCTGATGATGGGTATCGGTCAGCCCGCGGGCGAGGGTGGCTTCAACATCGCCCGCGTCGTCGCCGTGCTCGCCGGTCTCGACGACGTCCCCGGCGTGACGGTCAACCGCTACTGCTCGTCGAGCCTGCAGACCATCCGCATGGCCTTCCACGCCATCAAGGCCGGCGAGGGCGACTGCTTCATCGCTGCTGGTGTCGAGACCGTGAGCCGCTACGCCTCGGGTGCGAGCGACCTCGCCCCGAACGCGATCTTCAAGCCGGCCGGTGAGCGCACCAAGGCCCGCTCGCAGGGTGGTCAGGGCACTTGGGCCCCGGCCGAGGGCCTGCCCGACATGTACATCGCGATGGGCCAGACCGCCGAGAACGTGGTCGAGGCCGAGGGTGTCACCCGCGAGGAGATGGACCGCTTCGGCGTCCGCAGCCAGAACCTGGCCTGCGACCACGTCGAGAACGGCTTCTTCGAGCGTGAGATCACCCCGCTGACCCTCCCCGACGGCACCGTCGTCAGCAAGGACGACGGCCCGCGTCCGGGTACCAGCTACGAGGGCGTCAGCCAGCTCAAGCCGGTGTTCCGCCCCGACGGCACCGTCACCGCCGGTAACGCCTGCCCGCTCAACGACGGCGCTGCTGCCGTGCTGGTGATGAGCGACACCAAGGCCAAGGCGCTCGGCCTCACGCCGCTCGCCCGCATCGTGTCGAGCGGTGTTTCGGGTCTCAACCCCGAGATCATGGGCCTCGGCCCGATCGAGGCCTGCCGTCAGGCCCTCGGCCGTGCGGGCATGACCATCGACCAGATCGACCTCGTCGAGATCAACGAGGCGTTCGCCGCCCAGGTGATCCCGTCGGCCAAGCACCTCGGGATCGACATCGACCGTCAGCTCAACCTGCACGGCGGTGCCATCGCCCTCGGTCACCCGTTCGGCATGACCGGCGCCCGCATCATGACCACGCTGATCAACGGTCTGCAGTGGGAGGACAAGCAGTACGGCCTCGAGAGCATGTGCGTCGGTGGTGGCCAGGGCATGGCCATGATCGTCGAGCGCCTCAGCTGACATCTCCTGCCGGCGGGCATCGCCCGCTCGGCATCACGTACTCGCAGGACGGCGTTCGTCGTGTGCGGAGTCGGGGCCAGCGAGCCGCGACTGCCACACGGCGAGCGCCGTCACCGCGAACATGCCTGCACCGGCGATCACGAACATCCATCGCGGGCCGACGCCCTCGTAGAGGGCACCGGCCGCGTAGGCGGTGATGGCCCCGCACAGCAGGCTGGCGGCACCGCCGAGTCCCTGGGCGGCGGCGGCCCGTCCCACGGGTGCAGCGCGGGCGATCAGCGCGCCGGAAGCCGGCACTCCCATCGCCTGGATCACGCCCTCGACGACACTCAGCCCGACGATGATCCCGGGCACCGTGTAGAAGCCGTACGACGCCGTGAGGGGAGCGACGACGATCGTGGCGAGGACGGCGACCCGCAGAGGCCCGATCCGGTCGGCCAGTCGCCCGCCGTAGGTGGCGAGCAGCGCGAACGGGATGCCGTAGGCGATGAACGCGAGTCCGATCAGTCCGTTGCTCGCACCGAGGTCGGTGAGGAAGCGATCGAGCGTCGCGTCGTAGAACCCGACGGGGAGGAAGAGTGCGACGGCGACCAGTACGCCGGCCCGGATGCGCGGCAGGCGCAGGAGGTCGAACGCGAGTCGGTTGCTCTCGACCTGCGGAGGCTCGGGGAGTCGGCGCGGAGCGAGGAGCAGCATTCCGCCGAGGGCGAACGACCCGGCGACGAGGAACGGCACCTTGAGCCCGGTGGGGCCGACGAGGAACCCGCCGATCACGGGGCCCGTGACGAAGCCGGCCAGTTCGACCCCGCTGAGGGTGCCGAGGCGTGCGGCGACTCCTTCATCGCTGATCGAGATCACGATCGCGCGCGCAGCCGGGAGGAAGAGACTGTTCGAGAGCCCGACGATGCAGCGGGCGATCACGAGCAACACGAGCGTGTTGGCCGACGCGAACATGACGCTGCCCGTGACCGCGGCGAGGAGGCCGGCGAGGAGAAGGGTCTTCGAGTGGCCGCGATCGGCGAACGGTGCGAGCAGCACCTGCCCGACGAGGCCGACGAGGAACCCCGTACCGGCGATGAGTCCGAGGCCGGTGTCGCTGAAGCCGTAGCGATCCTGGAGGTCGCTGAGGAGCG
>JBEBDM010000170.1:0-3773 GCA_041156905.1 Actinomycetota bacterium
CGAGCAGCAAACCCTTGCCGGGCGTGCCGCGGTTCTCGACATCAGGATCCTCGTGCATCGCCCGACCGATGCCGTGCCCGCAGTAGTCCTCGGGGTTGCCGTAGCCACCGGCGCGCACCACGGTGTCGATCGCCGAGCCGATGTCGCCGAGGGTCCGGCCGGGACGCATCTGGCGGATCGCTGCAGCGAGCGCATCCTCTGCCGTCGCGATCAGACGCCGAGCCTCGTCACTGATCTCGCCGACACCCATCGTGAAGGCCGCGTCGCCGTGCCAGCCGCCGACGATCGCTCCGCAGTCGACCGACAACAGGTCGCCGTCGTCGAGCCGCCGGTCGCCGGGAATCCCGTGGATGACCTCGTCGTTGACCGACGTGCAGATCGTGGCGGGGAAGCCGTGGTAGCCGAGGAAGTTGGAGGTCGCACCGCGCTTGTCGATCACCGCGGCGGCAACGGCGTCGAGTTCGCGTGTCGTGACACCCGGGCGAGCCGCCTCACGGATCGCGGCGTGCATCTCGGCAACCACCCGACCTGCGGCTCGCATCTGGCGCAACTCATCGGCGCTGCGACACGGCAGGGCGCCCCGTCGACGACGGATCATCAACTCGGCTTTCGCAGCGAGTCGACGAGCTCGCACAGCGACTCGAAGACCTCGTCGGGCTGTCCCGTCCCGTCGACGACGAACAGTCGTCCGCGCTCGGTGTAGTACTCGATGAGCGGTGCGGTCTGCCTCTCGTAGATGTCGAGCCGTTGCTCGATCGCCTCGGGGGTGTCGTCGTCGCGTCGGATCACGTCGCCGCCGCAGGCCTCGCAGATCCACGGCAACTTCTCGTGCCCGCTCGCCACGTAGTTCGCTCCGCAGTCGCGGCACACCCGCCGAGCCGAGATGCGTGCCAGCACGAGGCCGCGCGGCACGTGCAGGTCGATCACGGCATCGATCGGCTGCTCGGAGGTGAGTTCGTCGAAGGCCACGGCCTGTCCGACGGTGCGGGGGAATCCGTCGAGGATGTAGCCACGACCGAGCGCGTCAGGCTTCTCGAGCCGCTCGCGGACCACTCCGACGATGATCTCGTCGCTGACGAGCTGACCGGCGTCCATCACGGCCTTGGCCATGAGCCCGAGCTCGGTGCCCTCACGCCCGGCCGCGCGAAGGATGTCACCGGTCGAGATGTGCGGGACCACGTAGTGGCGCGACAAACGAACGCACTGTGTTCCCTTGCCAGCGCCTTGGCGCCCGAGCAGGATCAGCCGGGCGCCCGGGATCACTTCAGGAAGCCCTCGTAGTTCCGCAACATCAACTGACTGTCGATCTGGCGCATCAGTTCGAGCGCCACACCCACGGCGATGAGCACCGTGGTTCCCGCGAACGGGAAGTTGCGCACGCCGAAGGCCCACAGCAGCAGGTACGGAAGGATGGCGATGAAGGCCACGAACACCGCGCCCGGAAGGGTGATGCGGTTGACCGCCTTGGCGAGGAACTTCTCGGTCTGCGGACCGGGGCGCACGCCGGGGATGAAACCGCCCTGGCGACGGATCTGGTCGGCCTGACGGATCGGGTCGAAGGCGATGCTGTTGTAGAAGTAGGCGAAGGCCACGATCATCAGCGTGAAGAGCGTGATGTAGATCCAGTTCTGGCTGTTCACCAGGTTCTGGTCGACCCAGCTCTGGATCGAGGCACGCCAGCCGGTTCCGCTCGAGCCACCGAGGAGGTTCGTGGCCAGCACCGGGAGGAGCAGGATGCTGCTCGCGAAGATGATCGGCACGACACCGCTCTGGTTGACCTTGAGCGGGATGTACGTGCTCTGGCCGCCGTACATACGGCGTCCGACGACTCGCTTGGCGAACTGCACGGGGATGCGGCGCTGGGCGAGCTCGACACGCACGACGGCGAGGATGATGCCCACGCTCACGGCCACGAGGAGCACGAACGGGATCCAGCTCTTCTCCTGCAGGATCGAGTAGTAGCCGTACGGGAGGCTGCTCACGACCGAGGCGAAGATGACCATCGACATGCCGTTGCCGATGCCGCGCTGGCTGATCAGCTCGCCGATCCACATCAGGGCGGCGGTCCCACCGATGAGGGTGATGATCACGAGGTAACCCCGCGGCCACATGCCGTCGGTGAGCAGACGCACGTTGGTGGGCAGGTTCTGCGCCGCGCCGAAGAAGGCGTTGCCGTTGCCGTTGCCGAAGATGAACGTCAGCGCCGTCGCCTGGAGCGTGGCGATGCCGATCGCAAGGTAACGCGTGTACTGAGTGATCTTGCGCTGGCCGACCGCGCCCTCCTGCTGGAGCTTCTCCAGCTTGGGGATCACCACGCCGAGCACCTGCATGATGATGCTCGCGGTGATGTACGGCATGATGCCGAGGGCGAAGATGCTGAACGAGCCGAACGCGCCGCCCGAGAACAGGTTGAGGAACCCGAGGGCACCCTGCGACTCGACGCCCTGCTTGAACTGCTTCACGGCTTCACGGTCGATGCCCGGCACGCGCACGGCGTTGCCGAGGCGGTACAGGAGCACCATCGCCATGAGGAACAGGATCTTGTTCCGCAGGTCGGGGACCTTGACGACGTTCTTGATGTTCTGGAACACAGGGGGCTCCCGGTCGGGTGTCGTGGCGGGGTGTCAGCGACCCGGGCGGGTCAGTGCGTCAGCGGTTGGTGAACTGGTTGCCCTTCACCGGCGGGCGACCCTGCTTGAAGGGCAGCGGGAGCAGCGTGACGCTGCCGCCGGCGGCGGTGATCGCGGCCTCGGCGGCCTTCGACACGGCATGGGCCGTCAGGTTGACCTTGGTCGTGATCTCGCCACGGGCGAGGACCTTGACGAAGGTGTCCTTGCGGACCAGACCGGCGGCCACGAGGGTCTCCGGGGTCACGGTGTCGGAGCCGAGGGCAGCCACCTGGTCGAGGTTGACCGGGCTGTACTCGACGCGGAACGGGTTGTTGAAGCCCTTGAGCTTGGGGACGCGCTGCTTGAGCGGCATCTGGCCGCCTTCGAAGCCGCGGGCAACCTTGCCACGACCACGCGAGTGCTGGCCCTTGGTACCGGCGCCGGCGGTCTTGCCGCCCTTGCCGCCGATGCCGCGACCGACGCGCTTCTTGGCCTTGTTGCTACCCGGTGCCGGGCGGAGTTCGTCGACGCGCATCTCAGCTCTTCTTTCCGTCAGTGCCCTCGACGACCGTGATGAGGGTCGGGACGCGGGCGATCATGCCACGGATCTCAGGGCGATCCGGGAGCGTGTTGGTGTCACCGATCGTGCCGAGGCCGAGCGCACGGAGCGTGCCACGGGTCTTGGGCTTGTGCCCGATGCTCGACTTGATCTGCGTGACGGTGAGGGTCTTGTCGGTGCTCATCAGTGGGACTCCCCTGCGGCGATCTGCTTCTTGCGCTCGGTGTAGGCCTTGAGCACGCCCTTGGGGACGAACTCGTCGGCCGGGAGGCCACGGCGGGCCGCCACCTCGTCGGGACGCTGCAGCGACTTGAGGCCGTTGATCGTGGCACGGGCCACGTTGATCGAGTTGGCCGAGCCGAGCGACTTGCACAGGATGTCGTGCACGCCGGCCTCCTCGAGGATGATGCGGGCGGCACCACCGGCGATGACGCCGGTACCGGGGGCGGCGGGCTTCATGAGCACGCGACCGGCCGAGTTGATACCGATGATCGGGTGGGTGATGGTGCTGCCGGCGAGGGGCACGTCGAAGAGGTTCTTCTTGGCCTCTTCGGTGCCCTTCTGGATCGCCAGCGGGACTTCCTTGGCCTTGCCGTAACCGAGAC
>JBEBDM010000171.1:0-3187 GCA_041156905.1 Actinomycetota bacterium
GGCCGACGATGACGCCGTCGACGTACCAGCGGAGTCTCCATGCGAGGAACGGCACGACGGCTGCCTTGGCGAGCTCCTCCATGATCGGCGCCCCGACGACCAACAGCGAGTACTGGCCCCGCTCCAGCGACCAACTGATCTCGGAGCCGACGATCCACGAGGTCGACCAGGCCCCCACGAGTCCGGCGAACACCGACGCGGCCACCAGCGACGGCCTGGCGCGACCGATGGCCATCACGATGGCCAGGGCGGCGATCGGCACCGCGGTGGCGATGACTGCTCCCCACGTCATCGCGAGCACTCAACACGGTTCAGCACTCATGGCATACTACCGAGGTGCTCTGCGGCCAGTGTGACGAGACGGCGCGAGGGGTGTGCCGGTTCTGCGGAAGGGCCGTCTGCTCATCGCACTACGAAACCCTTCCCTATCTCGTTGCCGTGTACGGCAGTAGCCCTCCGAACGCCATCGTCGTGAGTGACACCCTGTGGTGCGGGGTGTGCCGGCCCCAGCCCGAACCGATCGCCCTTCCGGAGCTCGGGTGAGCGGCGACCCCGGCCTGTTCGGTCGAATCCGCGACCGTGTCGACGAGGCGTCTCAGGACGACGCTCCGCGCGACGAGCCAACGGCGTTCTCACCCACCGACCTCCTCGCGCTCGACGACGACGAGCGCGCCCTTGTGCAACTGGTGCTCCGCTCGCAGCCCATCACCCCTGAGGCAGCAGCGCAGGTGCTGGGTCTCGAGGCCGATGCCTTCGGAGCGCTCCTCGCGCGGGTCGTCGAGCGAGCCGCCGTCGAGGTGACCCCGGACGGCATCCGTGTCAGCACGTGGCGACACCGCCGCCGCACTCCCGGCGGCATCTGGTCGCGCCTCAGCGACCTCTGACCTGCCCGCGCTCTCCGAGGTCGCCCGTCAGGAACCGGGCAGGTTGAAGTTGCCCTGCGCCTGGAGCACCCAGTGGCCGGCCGTCCACTCGAACACGAGGAGCATCGGCGCAGCCGTCATCCGGTACTTGACCCCGTTCACCACGAGATCGCCGGTCGCGTCGAGTCGGGCCACGATCGTCTGCTCGCCGCGCCGCTCCTCGACGGGTCCTGCGGTGAACGAGCGCAGGTCGGGCAGCTGAGCGAGGAATCCCGCCTTGTCGGTCCAGGTGCCGTTGGTGCGCTGCAGGAGGAACTGGTCGCCGAGAACGGAGCCGAGGAGTTCGGTGTCCTTCTGGACGAGGGCATCGCTGTAGAGAGCGAAGAGCTCCTCGCTCGTGGCGTCCTTGTCGCGGAGGACGTCCGGCAGGTTTCCGGCAGCGATCGTCCCCGCACGGGAACCGCTGCACCCGACGAGAAGAGATGCTGTGATCGCCGCGACCGCGAGGAGACGGCGGGTTCCGCTTCCGCGACGCGCCGTGTCGATCCGGCCGTTGGAACTAGGCCGGGAGGTTGAAGTTCGCATGGGCGACCATCCTCCAGTCGCCGTCCTCGTACACGAACACGCTGATCCGGGGAGCCTCGTCGCCTCCCAACGCAGCACCGCCCACTGACTCCTCGGTCACGACAGTCCAGCGAACCGTGAGGAGATCTCCATCCTGGACCGCCACCAGGTCGTCGCCGATCTCGAACGACTCGACCAAGGCGTGCTTCTCCACGTACTCGGCCTTCGTGGCACCAGTGCCGTCGGCCCGCTGCAACTGGAAGCCGTCCGCGAGGAAATCCTCGAGCCCAGGGGCCTCCTCGGTGGACAGCAGGGTGAGGAACTCCGTCACGAGGGCCCGACCGGTGACAGCCGGATCGTCGAGCGTCGGGGTCGATCCACAGGAGGCGAGCATCGATGCGCACCCCACGATCAGCAGCGTCGCGGCACCGCGAATGAGTCGTCGTGTCATGCCGACAGCGTATCGAACACGGTTCAGCCTGCACGCGAGCACGTCCCCATCGGGGCCCGGGTCCGGCCGATTCGGGGCGACGCCAACACCGGCTCGAGACGGCCCATGAGAGCATGGAGAGGGGCTACTGAACTCAGTAGAGTTAGGGCCATGCGTCTTCGTTCCGCTGTCCCCCTCGTGTCCACCGCCCTTGCTGCCGTCCTGGTGACGGCCGCATGCGGAGGACCGTCCGACGAATCCGCCGTGCGTCTCCGCTTCGACGATGTGGAGTTGTCGTCCGATCGCTCGGGCACCGTCGTCGGCGGCCAATCGACCACCTGCCCCGCCTTCCTCGACATGCAGCCTGGCGACTTCGGCATCTGCCGACTCCGCGCCGGCGACTCCACCGAGGCCATCGTGGACATCCCGCTCCAGAACGCGTCAGAGGCGAACAAGACGCGCATCGTCTTCCTGTGCGACTACACGAAGGTGCGAGCCATCACGACCTTCCGTCGCGACTCGAACCTCAGCTGGGAGACGATCACCACCAACTACACGAACAATCCTCAGTGCTCGACGGGCAGGGCCTTGCAGCTGCGCTTCAACCCGGAGAACTACTACCCGTACCTCTACCAGCCCACCGTGGTGGCCGCCCGCAACCGCGACGTCTCGATCCGCATCCCTAGTTGCGACGAGGCGTACGGCTGGCTGTGCCCGTTCTACAACAACCCGTCGGTGCTCGTTCAGGTCGCCGACTACGACCCTGCCAACGTCACGCCGACCATCCCCGGCGTGTGACGCCAGGGATCCACTGAGAACCACCTGCTCTCCTCAGGAAGGACATCCATGAAGCACACATCGATCCACACCGCTGCTGCATCGCGATGGGCACTGCTGGCTCTCCTCGTCGGGGTGTCGGCGGGCTGTAGCGACGCAGCGCGCACCGGCACGGTCGCCGCCACGTCGGGGACGTCGTGGAGCGAAGGAACCTTCGTCGACACCGGCGCGCAGGCGCCCGTGTACTCCGTGGAAGTCGTCGCGATCGGTGGACGCGGTGGCAACGTCGGCACCGATTCGCTGGGTGGTGCGGGATGCGCCGTGCGCTCGACGGTGCGCACCTACGGCGTCGCCTTCTCCTCGCAGCTCGGCACGAACGCCGCCGACGTCGACAAGTCGGGCACTGGCGGCCAGGGTGGAGCGGGACTCGGCATGGGAGGCAACGGAGGCTCGAACGTCAACGCGACTCCCGACGCCGGCGGTGCAGGGGGTGGCGGTGCGACCGCCGTCTGGCGGGACGGCATCACGATTGCGATCGCCGCGGGTGGCGGTG
>JBEBDM010000172.1:0-9479 GCA_041156905.1 Actinomycetota bacterium
GAGGCCACCTACGCGATCGAGCGGGCGATGGACGCCCTCGCCGACGTCATGGGTATCGATCCGATGGAACTGCGTCGCCGGAACTTCATCCGCAAGGAGCAGTTCCCGTACACCGCCTTCACCGGCCTCGTCTACGACTCGGGCGACCACGAACTGGCGATGGACAAGGCGGCGGCGATGGCCGACTACGCCGGCGTCCGTGCCCGTCAGGCCACCCAGAACGTGCCCGGCGCGACCAAGGTGATCGGCATCGGCCAGGCGTCGTACTTCGAGATGTGTGGCCTCGCTCCGTCGCGTGTCCTCGCCTCGCTGAACTACTCGGCCGGCGGCTGGGAGGCAGCGACCATCCGGGTGCTGCCCACCAACAAGGTGCAGGTCGTGACCGGCACGGCACCGCACGGTCAAGGTCATGAGACGGCGTGGAGCATGATCGTCGCCGACAAGCTGGGCGTCTCGCCCGACGACGTCGACGTGCTCCACAGCGATACCGCCATCGCCCCGCTCGGGCTCGACACGTACGGGTCGCGCTCGCTACCGGTCGGCGGCGTGGCCATCGCGCTGGCGTGCGACAAGGTCATCGACAAGGCCCGCAAGATCGCCGCCCACCAGCTGGAGGCCAGCGAGGACGACCTCGACTTCGCCGGCGGCACGTTCAGCGTGAAGGGGTCGCCCGACAGGGCCCTGCCGCTCGCAGCGATCGCCTTCGAGGCGTTCACCGCCCACAACCTTCCCGACGGCCTCGAGCCCAACCTCGAGGCACAGGTCACCTACGACCCGCCGAACTTCTCGTGGCCGTTCGGTACCCACATCTGCACCGTCGAGATCGACACCGAGACCGGTCAGGTCGACGTCCTCCAGTACGTCGCCGTCGACGACTGCGGCAACCAGGTCAACCCGATGATCGTCGAGGGCCAGGTCCACGGCGGCGTCATCCAGGGCCTCGCCCAAGCGCTGTTCGAGGAAGCGGTCTACGACACCGACGGCAACCTCAAGAACGCCAGCCTCGCCGAGTACCTCGTCCCGGCGGCGTGCGACGTGCCGCCCATCACCCTCGGCCACACCGTCACCCCGTCGCCCACCAACCCGCTGGGCGTCAAGGGGATCGGCGAGGCCGGAACCATCGGGGCGGCACCCGCCGTCATCAACGCCATCGTCGACGCGCTCAGCCACCTCGGCGTGCGCGAGATGCCGATGCCCGCGAGTCCCCACACCGTCTGGAACGCCATCCGGAATGCACAAGGAGCCAGCAAGTGATCACCGCACCGTTCGACTACGTCCGCGCCGAGAGCGCCGCCCAGGCCATCAGCCTCATCGGCCAGCACGGTGACGAGGCCAAGTTCCTCGCCGGCGGCCACAGCCTGCTGCCGCTCATGAAGCTCCGGCTCGCCGCTCCGAGCGTCCTCGTCGACATCGGACGCATCCGCGACCTGTCGTACATCCGTGATGCTGGCGACCATGTCGCCATCGGCGCCCTGACCCGGCACATGGACGTCGAGACCAGCGCCCTGCTCGCCGAGCACGCTCCGCTGCTCGCCCACGCCGCCAGCCACGTCGGCGATCCTCAGGTCCGTCACCGCGGCACCATCGGTGGCTCGATCGCCCACGCCGACCCGGCCAGCGACCTCCCGGCCACCACCCTCGCCCTCGGCGCCACGTACGTCGCTCAGGGCCCGAATGGCACCCGCGAGATCGCGGCCACCGACTTCTACCAGGGCTTCCTCGAGAGCGCCCTCGCCCCCGACGAGATGCTGACCGAGATCCGCGTCCCGAAGATGGCCGGCGCTGGGTGGAGCTTCCAGAAGTTCAACCGACGCGCCCAGGACTGGGCGATCGTGGGTGTGGCCGCGTGGCGTCGTGGCACCGAGTCGGGAGTCGCCCTCGTCAACATGGGCAGCACGCCGATCCTCGCCACCAGCGTCTCGGGAGCCCTCGCCCAGGGCGCCTCGGTCGGCGATGCCGCCCAGCTCGCTGCCGAGGAGGCCGAGCCGCAGAACGACCTCAACGCGAGCCCCGAGTACCGCGTGCACCTGGCCAAGGTGCTCGTGCGCAGGGCCCTCGAGGAGTCGAGCCGCTGACCTTCCCCCGCCCCTCGGGGCGAGGTGAACAGACGGTGACCGCTGGGTAGCGTGTCGCCTCATGCCGGGGAGCACCGAGACACGACGCGGCCTCCGCACGGTGGTGCCGGTCGAGTGGCTCCGACCGGTCCGGATCGTGCTGATGTTCTCGTACCTCGCCACGTACCTGTGGTGGTTGCGATTCAAGGGACTCCCCGTCGACCGCATCTCGGTCGCGATCAGCGTCGGGATCTTCCTCGCCTGCGCGTTCGTCGGGCGCTCGTGGCGTACGTGGGCCGTCCTCCTGCTCGACTGCGCCGCCTACTGCCTCATGTGGCTGAGCTACGAGAAGACCCGCGGTGCCGCGGACGACGGCATCTCGGTGCTCGGTCTGTTCCGGATCAAGTTCCCCGTCCAGGTCGAGACGATGCGCCACGTCGACCGGGCACTCTTCTTCGGCCACGATCCGAACATCGTGCTCCAGGAGCACTTCTGGGAGCGCACCGTCCGGTGGTACGACGTCGTGGCGTCGAGCATCTACATGACCCACTTCGTGTTGCCCATCGTGGTCATGGCCGTACTGTGGGCGACGAGCCATCGCCAGTGGGCGCGCTTCATGAAGCGCTTCGCGACCCTGCTCACGATCGCCTGCATCATGTTCGTGCTGCTCCCCACCGTCCCGCCGTGGATGGGTTCGAGCGCGAACTACCCGCAGTACCGGTTCTTCGACGTCACCATCTTCCGCGACGCCGGGCGCGGATTCCGGCACATCGGGTTCTTCGGCTTCACCGCCGACTACAAGGTGCAGCTGAGCAACGGCAACGGAGTGGCGGCGATGCCCTCTCTCCACTCGTCGTTCGCCCTCATCGTGCCGGCCTTCTTCCTGCCCCTCATCCGCCGCCGCTGGCTCAAGGCACTCGCCCTGCTGTTCCCCGTGATGATGCTGACGTCTCTCGTGTACCTCGGCGAACACTGGGTGATCGACGGCTTCGTCGGGTGGGCGATCACCGGCGGTTGCTTCTGGTTCTGGGGCACGATGGAGCAGCGCACGCGCCGTCGCCGCGCCCAGGACGCCCGATCGGCGCTCGGCCTCGAGCCGGCCCGCGCGAGCGACTCCGACCATCTGCCGGTCCTCGTCGCCGAGGAGGCGAGGGCATGAGCCGTCTCGACCGCATCCGGCTCCGGCTGCGGATGGACCCGCCCGTCGTCCTGCTCGAGAAGGGCTTCCTGGACGCCATCGCCTCGGCCGCCCACCCCGCGCACGACCGCGCCGTGGCGGTGTATGGCCGGTTGATCGACGACTACGAGGCCGAACGGGTGCTCCTGCGCGCCGTCGACGAGCACGTCCCGCGCACCGACGAGCCGCGCCGCCGGGGGAGGTTCGCTCCCGTCGAGTCGCTCCACGTGGCCGGCCAGCACCGTCGGGCCGTCGACCTCATGCTCGAGGGAGACGACGTCAGCGACCCCGACCTGGCAATGACGCTGGTGATGCTCGAACGACATGCCATCCGCCGCATCGCCACGTTCGACGCACGCTTCGCCGAGTTCGACCTCGACATCGTCCCCGGCCCGACCGCGCCCTGACCTGCCACGCCCGCGTGGCAGACTGACGTCGATTGGTGGTGAGACCATGTCGTTCTCCGGTGATGACGACTCGATCAAGGAATTCGTGCTCGATGCGATTGCCGACGCGGATCCCTACCCCTACTGGTACGACGACGCCGACGAGCCGTACAGCAACCCCACGCTGGTCCGCAGTGAGAGCTGCGACCTGTGCGTGGTGGGTGGCGGGTACAACGGCCTCTGGACGGCGATCATCGCCAAGGAGCGCGACCCGAGCCGCGACGTGATCCTGATCGACGCCCACGAGGTCGGTTCGGCGGCCAGCGGCCGCAACGGCGGGTTCATGGAGAGCAGCCTCACCCACGGCGTCGCCAACGGCCAGGAGCGCTTCCCCAACGAGCTCCCGCTGCTCGAGGAACTCGGCCTCCAGAACCTCAACGAGATCGAGGCCGCGATCCATCGGTACAGCATCGACTGTGACTACGAGCGCACCGGTGTCATCGACATCGCCAGCACGCTCCACGCCCCGTCGTACCTCGACGAGCTGCGCGACGACTACACGCAGCTGCGGGCGCTCGGCCAGAAGGTCGAGTGGCTCGACCAGGCGGCGATGCAGGCGCAGGTCAATTCGCCCACCTACACGGGTGGCCTGTGGCGCAAGGATCGCGCCGCCATCGTCGACCCGGCTCGCCTCGCATGGGGCCTCAAGGCGGCAGCGATGTCGCTCGGGGTCAGGATCTACGAGGACACCAAGGCGACGGCGATCGAGCGCGACGGCGTTGGCGTGCTCGTCACCACACCGCTCGGCCGGATCCGTGCCGGCAAGGTGGCGCTTGCGACCAACGCGTTCAAGCCGCTCCTCAAGCGTGTCGGCCACTACATCGCCCCGGTCTACGACTACTGCATGGTCACCGAGCCGCTCTCCAACGCACAACTCGCCGAGATCGGCTGGGAGAAGCGCCAGGGCCTCAGCGACATCAGCAACCAGTTCCACTACTACCGACTCACCGAGGACAACCGGATCCTCTGGGGCGGCTACGACGTCATCTACTACTGGCGTGGCAAGGTCAACTCCGAACTCGAGAGCCGACCCGAGACGTGGGCGAAGTTGAGCAACCACTTCTTCACCACGTTCCCCCAGCTCGAAGGACTCAAGTTCACCCATGCGTGGGGCGGCGCGATCGACACGTGCAGCCGTTTCTGCGTGTTCTGGGGCAGCGCGATGCAGGGCCGGGTCGCCTACTCGGTGGGCTACACCGGACTCGGCGTGGCCAGCACCCGCTTCGGTGCGGAGGTGATGCTCGACATCCTCGACGGCAAGCGGTCGCGGGCCACCCAGACCGACTTCGTGAAGAGCAAGCCGATCCCGTTCCCGCCCGAACCGTTCCGCTTCATCGGCATCCAGGCCACGCGCTGGTCGCTCGACCGCGAGGACCGCACGGGCAAGCGCAACCTCTGGCTCCGGGGCCTCGACAAGTTCGGGCTCGGCTTCGACTCCTGACCCGTCGCTCGAGCACGGCCCGGACGCGCTGACCGTTGAGGGCGACTAGCCCACCGACCGGAGCACGACGGTCGAGCGCGGCGCGAGCGTCACCGTGCGCAGGACGCCATCGTCGACCGTCGTGGCGACCGGCGGCGTGGACGACAGCACGACCTGCCACTCGCCGGACTCGTGCAGGCCGAACTCCAGCGGCTCCCACCACGCGTTGACCATCACGTAGAGCCCGTTGCTCGCCCACGCGAGCGACCGCGACTCGAAGCCCTCGTCGATGCTGGGCCCGACTCCGTGGAACGCGAACTGCACCGGTGGATGCTCGGTGCGCAGTCGGACGAGGGCTCGCACGTACTCGGTGAGGTCGGCCCACTCCGCGGCGCGCTTCCAGTCGACCCAACTGATCGGGCCGTCGACGTCGTACGGGTTGTCGTGACCCTGTTGCGTACGGGCGAACTCGTCGCCCATCACCCACATCGGCGTTCCTGCCGACAGCAGCAGCAGGGTGAACATGTTCTTCAGTTGCTGGGAGCGCAGCTCGGGCCCGCAGTCCCACGATCGGTGGCGGTCGGAGGTCACGATCGTCAGGTCGTGCATCGTCAGACCGTCGTGGGCCGTCACGAAGTTGACGCTGCGCAGCGGGCCGTCGGTACCGAACAGGTCGGGGCTCCCCTGGACACGACGTCGCACCGCACGCACCTGGCCCGGCTCACCGCGCACGAGACTGCGGACGTCGTCGCGGAACCGATCGTTCCACTGCAGCCACTCGGGCCACGGCCACCCTCGCCCGACCTGGTAGCCACCCATGTCCCACGGCTCGGCGACGAGCACGACACCCCGTCGAGCCGCCCATTCGGTGATGAGCGTCACCAGGCCACCGCCGTCACGGGTGAGCAGCGAGGCCAGATCGAACCGGAACCCGTCGACGCCGAGGTCGGCGTAGCGGTCGAGCGCCTCGATGACGAGCGACCTGATCCACGGGTGCCGCGGGTCGGCGTCGTTGCCGCAACCGCTGTCGTCGGCCCGGCGCCCGTCGGGGTGCGAGCGGTACACCGACGGATCGAACGATCGGAACGAGCGCGTCGGGAGCGACGGGTCGCCCTCGCCCGTGTGGTTGAACACCACGTCCAGCCAGACGTGCACACCGTTGTCGTGGGCGGCCGCCACGAGGTCGGCGAGTTCCTCCGCCGCACGTTCGGGGTCGGCCGCATGGCCGCGGTGCACGGCACCCCACACCAGCGGCATGTATCCCCAGTAGTTGTCGGAACCGTCGAAGGGGTGGACGGGCATCAGTTCGAGGACGTTGGCCCCCACCGACACGACGTGGTCGAGCCGGCCGATGCAGCCGGCGTAACTGCCGCCGAACCCCTTGACGTGGGCCTCGTACACGATCGGAGGAGCGCCGAGCGGCCGCCCTTGTGGCCGCACGGTCCACGGGTCACGAGCGACGCAGACGGGCCCGATCTCGGTCGACACCACGTCGAGCGCATGAGGGTCGAGCAACGGGGCCACCCCGTCGACCTCGAGCCAGTAGCGGGTACCGGCCGGGACCTCCAGGCTCGTCTCCCAACGACAGATCGCCGTGTCGACCTCGTCGGGGCCCACCGCTGCGTCCTCGGCGACGAGCGGGACGCGCAGGGCCGTGACGACGTCGTGCGTCCCCGCCAGGACGAGCTCGACACGGGCGGTCCGGGACGCGAACACGCGGGGCCGAAGTGCGACGTCCATGGGGTCACAGCATGGCATCCACCTCTAGTGTTGCCGCAATGGCCCTGACCCCTCGCTCCCCTGCCGACGTGAGCGCCGCTCTCTCCGCGCACGGCTACATCCCCGACGAGGGTCTGGCGACGTCGGTCTTCCTGGCCCTCACCCTGCGCCGACCGCTCCTGCTCGAGGGCGAGGCCGGGGTCGGCAAGACCGAGGTCGCCAAGGTGCTGAGCCGCTGGACGGGCGGCGAGCTGATCCGCCTCCAGTGCTACGAGGGCATCGACGTCTCGCAGGCCGTCTACGACTGGGACTACAGCCGCCAACTCCTGCACCTGCGCGCCGCCGAGGCGACGGGTGAGGCACGCGGCCTGCAGACCTCGCAGCTCGAGGGCCAGCTCCACGGTGAGCAGTTCCTCGTCAAGCGGGCGCTCCTGCGTGCCATCGACCACCACGCCGAACAGCCACCGGTGTTGCTCATCGACGAGATCGACCGCGCCGACGACGAGTTCGAGGCGTACCTGCTCGAGATCCTCAGCGACTACCAGGTCACCGTTCCCGAGCTCGGCCGCTTCAGCGCCGCCGTCCCGCCGATCGTCGTACTGACGAGCAACCGCACCCGCGACGTCCACGACGCGCTCAAGCGGCGCTGCCTGTACCACTGGGTCGAGCACCCCGACTTCGAGCGCGAGGTCAGCATCGTGCGGATGCGCGTGCCCGACGCCCTCGAGACCCTCACACGTCAGGTCGCGGCGGCGGTCGAGGCCCTTCGCGGCATCCAGCTGTACAAGCCGCCCGGAGTCGCGGAGACCATCGACTGGACCCAGGCCCTCGTGGCACTGGGCGTCATCAGCCTCGACGAGTCGGTGGTCAACGCCACGCTCGGCACCGTGCTGAAGTACCGGGAAGACCAAGAGCGCGCACGACAGCACGGCGTGGGCGATCTCGTCCGCGTCGCCGTCGAGCGGGGCCTCGCGGCCCGGTGACCACCACCACCGCACCCGAGCGGATGGCCGTCGGGTTCGCCCGGCTCCTGCGTGGTGCCGGACTGAAGGCCCCCACCGGGAGTGTCCTTTCCTTCGTCGAGGCCGTCGGCCATCTCGACATGACTGACCGCGACAACGTCTACTGGGCCGGTCGGGCCACGCTCGTGCGCCAGCCGGAGGACATCCCGCTCTACGACAGGGCGTTCGATGCCTTCTGGCTCGGTCACGTCGCCACCGGCACCGACGACGACACCCCCGAGCCCCTACGGCTGACGTTGGCGATCGACGACGACAGCGACGACGGTGACGACGACGGCAGTGCCGAGGCCAACGACGACCCACAGTTGACACTGCGGTTCTCCGCCGTCGAGACGCTGCGACACAAGGACTTCTCGCAGTACGACGCCGACGAACTCGCCCAGGCCCAGGTGTTGATGAACCGGCTGCAGTTCGCCGGACCACCGCGTCAGTCGTTGCGCATGCACCGTTCCCGTCGCGGTCGACGACCCGACGTCCAGGCCATGTTGCGGTCGTCGTTGCGTCACGGCGGCGAGCCCGTCGAGCAGCACTGGCGCGAGCCTGGCGATCGCATGCGACGACTCGTCCTGTTGCTCGACATCAGCGGTTCGATGGAGCCCTACGCACGGGCGATGCTCCGGTTCG
Organism: Actinomycetota bacterium; assembly: GCA_041156905.1. Lineage (GTDB taxonomy): Bacteria > Actinomycetota > Acidimicrobiia > Acidimicrobiales > Ilumatobacteraceae > UBA668. The sequence goes on from JBEBDM010000172.1 coordinate 8,463, forward strand.
TGCAGGCTGCCGTGTCGGGTCGTCAACGGGTCGAGGCCTTCGCGATCGGGACGCGCCTCACGCGTCTCACCCGCGAACTCGACAGCCGCGATCCCGACAAGGCTCTTCGGCAGGCGTCGGCGCGGGTCCAGGACTGGAGTGGTGGAACCCGCCTCGGTGACTGCCTCCGCACGTTCAACGACCAGTGGGGTGTCCGTGGCATGGCCCGTGGAGCGATCGTGGTCGTGCTCAGCGACGGCTGGGACCGCGGCGATCCCGCTGAACTCGCCGAGCAGATGCAGCGGCTCCAGCGGGTGGTCCACCACCTCGTGTGGGTGAACCCGCTGAAGGTCACTCCGGGGTATGCACCGCTGGCCCGCGGGATGGCGGCCGCACTTCCCTACTGCCATGACTTCGTCGAGGGGCATAGTCTCGAGGCCATGGAACGGCTCGCCGACGTCATCTCCTCCGGCCCGAGGGCACGGCGATGAAGGATCTCTTCGAGGACATCGACCGCTGGATCGCCGACGGCCAGCGGGTCGCGATCGCACGCGTGGTCGACATCCTCGGCTCGGGCCCGCGAGAGCCGGGCGCGGCGATGGCCGTCAACGAGCGCGGTGAGGTGGCCGGCAGCGTCAGCGGCGGGTGCGTCGAGGGTGCAGTGGTCGGCGAGGCCCTCGCGGTCCTCGCTGGCGACGCGCCGGCACGCATCGTGACGTTCGGCTACAGCGACGACGACGCCTTCGCCGTCGGTCTCACCTGCGGCGGGACGATCCGGCTCTACATCGAGGAGTTCGACTGGTGAGCCGCCAGATGTCGGCGCTCCTGCGCCAGCGCATCGACGAGCAGCTGCCCGTGGCACTCGTGACCATCGTCGATGGTCCCGGAACCGGTGCCAAGCTCGTCGTTGGCCCCGGTCTCGAGCCGCTCGGAACTCTCGGGAACCCCGACCTCGACAGGGTCGCATCCCGCGACGCGCTCGGCGAACTCGAGGCGGGACGCAGCGGCATCCGCCATTACGGACCCGCTGGCCAGACG
>JBEBDM010000173.1:0-3889 GCA_041156905.1 Actinomycetota bacterium
CTGATGCCGTCGGGCCACCGCAACCACTCCAGGTAGTCCAAGCAGTCTTCCTGGGTGGAGAACCACGAGGTCATCTCCACCAAGTTCCTCGGGTAGTCCCGACCACCTACGGGCGAAGCAAGGGGCACAAACCCAGCCTACTGCCGCTAAATGGAGACCCCCTTCTCGGGGATTTTCCGTCGGGCTGATCTCGACGTGCCCAGACGGGCATGAGACTCGATCAGATTGACTCCTTCGCATCCGCCCATCACGGCCTGATCCACCGAGATCATGCCTACTCGCTCGGCATGAGCCGCTCCGCCTGGTACCGGGCCATCGCTACAGGAACCTTCGAACAACTGTCGCCGTACGTCGTCCGCCTCTGGGGATCACCGGACTCGTTCGAGCAGAGTGTTCTCGCCGCCGTGTGGTCGGCGGGTTCGGGAGCGATGGCCTCTCACCGGACCGCAGCCAAGCTCTGGGGTCTCAGCCGGCCGACCACCGACCCCATCGACGTGACCATCGGTGGTCGCGGGCGGTGTCCACGGGTCGACGGGATCGTCCTCCACCGCCCCAGTGATGCCAAGGACCTCGTGGCCACCGAGATCGACGGGATCCCCGTCACCAGGGCCACACGCACGCTCGTCGACCTCGGGGCTGTCGATCGCTGGGCCGTCCTCCCGCTGATGGCCCACTTCTTCGCCACCCAACGCCTGACCCCGGGACAGGTCGATGACACCGTGGGACGCCACAGCCGCCAGGGTCGGGGAGGGGTCGTCGCACTGCGGACTGCGCTCGAGCGTTGGCACGGCGAACAACTACCGGCCGACAGCGTTCTCGAGGTGAGGGTCGCCGACCTGCTCGCCGGGCACGCACTGCCTCCCGCCGTGTTCCATCCCCGCATCGCCGGCTACGAGGTCGACTTCCTCCTCGAGGGGACGGACGTGATCATCGAGTGCGATGGATGGGCGTCTCATGGGCTGCAGCGCGACCAGTTCGAGTTCGACCGCACACGCGACGCCGAACTCGTGGCCGCCGGATATCGGGTCGTCCACGTGACGTGGCGACAGGTCACGGAGGCCCCCCACGGCGTCGCTCGCCGGATCCGAGCCGTCCTCGCCGCCAAGCCGGGATCTCGGTCCACATAGTTCCGAAATCCGGGACGATGTGCGCCGAGATCGGTGGGGTTAGGCGAGCTTTTCGACGAAGGCTTCGAGTTGGCGCAGGTTGCGGCACTCGTAGACGCCGTCGGTGTGGGTGCCGTAGTCGCCCACGATGCTGTCGCCGGTGTTCCAGTAACTGCGCGGCTCGGGGTTCAGCCAGTACACGTGGCGTGCCTTCTGGCGGATCTCCTTGACCACCCAGGCCTGGCTGGCGTGGTAGTTGTTCCGGGCGTCGCCGAGGAGGAGCACCGTCGTCTTCGGTCCGACATCCTTGCCGTAACGCTCCCAGAACACCTCGAAGGCGTGGCCGTAGTCGCTGTGCCCGTCGACCCACACGACGTCGGCCTCGGTGTTGACGCGGTGGATCGCGTTCGAGATGTCGTCCTCGCCGCGGAAGTACTCGGTGACCTCGTCGATGCCGTCGATGAACACGAACGAGCGGACCTTGGAGAACTGGCCTTGGATCGCGTAGACGAGCATCAGGGTGAAGCGGGCGAACGCAGCGACCGAGCCGGAGATGTCGGCGATCACCATCAGTTCGGGCTTGGCCGGGCGCGGGTACTTGAACTTCGGCTCGGCCGGCACACCGCCGTAGCTGAGGCTGTGGCGCACCGTGTTGCGGAAGTCGAGCGGACCCTTGCGACCGTGACGTCGCTTGCGGGCCAGACGGGCGGCGAGCTTGCGGGTCAGCGGCTGCAGCGCCTTCTTGAGGTTGACCATCTCGTCCCGCGACGCGTGCATGAACTCGACGTCCTCGGGGAGCGGCTTGCGCAGGGTCTTGGCCATCGCCTCGGCACCGCGGTCGGCCACGAGACGCCGACGGATCTCGGCCTCGATCTCCTTCTTGAACTGCTCGATGCGATCGTTGTACTCGTCGCGCTCGAGGCGCTCCTCGAGGTCGGTGAGCTCGCCACCGACCTCCTGCTTGCTCGCCTCCATCAGCTTCTCGAGCATGCCGTCGAGGTCGAGGTTCCGCAGCGTGCGGTACAGATAGTACGTCCCGCCCACCGGACGCCCGGGCTCCATGCCGGCGAAGCGCTGCACCGCCTGCTTGGCGAGGGCCCGCATCATCGCCTGGTCGCCGTTCATCAGCGCCTGCATGAGCATCTGGGCGATCTCCTCGGGCGTCAGCGAGTCGAGCCCGCCCGACGAACCCTTGCCGTCGCCCTGGCGCATCTGCTCCTGCATCTCGCGCCACATCTCGTCGATCTCACCATCGCCCTCGACGAGCTTGTACTCCGGGCCGCGCAGGCTGAAGTAGACCTCGAACACCGTCTCGAACGCGCGCCAGTGGGCGCTGTTCTTCACCAGCGTCGCCCCGAGTGCGTACTTGAACGTCTCGCGGTCCTCCAGCGGGATGTGCTGGACGGCCTCGTGCGCGTCGAGGTTCTCGGTGAGCGACACCGGCAGCCCCGCGTTGCGGAGCTCGGCGACGAATCCGGCGATCAGGTCGAGCAACGCAGTGCCTTACTTGTCGACCGACAGTTCCTTGGCAGCCTTCGCGATGTCGCTCTGGTACTTCAGGAGGATGTGGAGGGTCTCCTTGGCCTGCTGGGCGTCGATGCTCTCGATGCCGAGGAGGACGAGGGTGCGCGCCCAGTCGATGGTCTCGCTCACGCTCGGGGCCTTCTTGAGGTCGAGTTGGCGGATGCTGCGCACGATGCGGGCGATCTGGTCGGCCAGGTTCTCGCCCACCTCGGGAACGCGTGTGAGGACGATCTCCTTCTCACGATCCATCTGCGGGTAGTCGACGTGCAGATAGAGGCAGCGACGCTTGAGGGCCTCGCTGAGCTCACGGGTGTTGTTCGAGGTGAGGAACACCATCGGGATCTGCTTGGCCGTGATCGTCCCGAGCTCGGGGATCGAGACCTGGTACTCCGAGAGGATCTCGAGCAGCAGGGCCTCGGTCTCGACCTCGACGCGGTCGACCTCGTCGATGAGCAGCACGACGGGATCCGGCGCGCTGATCGCCTCGAGGAGCGGACGGGTGAGCAGGAACTCGTCGCTGAAGATGTCGTCGTGGACCTCGCTCCACGAGTCGCTGTTCTTGTCGGCCTGGATGCGGAGCAGCTGCTTCTTGTAGTTCCACTCGTACAGGGCCTTGCTCTCGTCGAGCCCCTCGTAGCACTGCAGACGGATGAGCCGCGAGCCGGTCATCTCGGCGATGCTCTTGGCGAGCTGGGTCTTGCCGGTACCGGCAGGACCCTCGACGAGGACGGGCTTGCCGAGTCGGTCGGCGAGGTAGGCGACGCCGGCGATGCCGTCGTCGGCCAGGTAGTTGACGTCCTTCAGTCCGTCACGGACCTGCTGGACGCTCTCGAAGCGATGAGCCATGCGGGGCACCCTACCGGCCCTCCCCCGACGCAGGGGAATCGGACACCGACCCCACACGAGCGCCAGCGACTACCCTCGGAACGTGCGCCGCCACGGAGAGTCCCCGCGTTGAGCAGCCTGCTCCGCTCGAACGTGGCCGTGGCCACCGGCACCGCTCTCTCCCGTCTCACCGGTCTCGCTCGCGTGGCGGTACTCGGCGCCGTGCTCGGCACACCGAGCGCCGTGGCCGATGCCTACGACCTCGCCAACGGCACGCCGAACATCATCTACGAACTGCTCCTCGGTGGAGTCCTCAGCAGCAGCCTCGTCCCTCTCTTCACCCGACTCCGCGAGGACGATGACGAGGAGGGCGCCAGCGCCGTCGTGTCGGTGGCCGTCGTCGCCCTCACCGCGCTGACGATCATCGCCGTCGC
>JBEBDM010000174.1:0-8256 GCA_041156905.1 Actinomycetota bacterium
CAACGCGAAGGCGTTCTACATGCTGATGCTCGTGCTCCAGACGGGCATGGCCGGCACCTTCGTCGCCCAGGACCTCATCCTGTTCTTCGTCTTCTTCGAGGTCGTCCTGCTCCCGATGTACTTCATGATCGGCGTCTGGGGTGGCGAGAACCGCCAGTACGCCTCACTGAAGTTCTTCCTCTACACGATGTTCGGCTCGGCGCTCATGCTCGTCGCCTTCATCGCGCTGTTCATCAAGACCGGCTCCGAGTCGTTCTCGATCCCGTACCTCATGGAGCACGGTGGCGAGATCGTCAAGGACACCCAGCTCTGGATCTTCGCCGGCATGTTCATCGGCTTCGCCGTGAAGGTCCCGATGTTCCCGTTCCACACCTGGCTGCCCGACGCCCACACTCAGGCGCCGACCCAGGGTTCGGTGATCCTCGCCGCCATCCTGCTGAAACTCGGTACCTACGGCTTCGTGCGCATCGCCCTGCCGATCCTCCCGGATGCGGCAGAGTCGTGGGCCCCGGTCATCGCCGTGCTGTCGGTCATCGGCATCATCTACGGCGCACTCGGCTGTCTCGCCCAGACCGACATGAAGCGCCTCATCGCCTTCTCGTCGGTGGCGCACATGGGATTCGTGATGCTCGGAATCAGCACGCTGACCCCGCTCGGCATCAACGCCGCACTGTTCGGCATGGTGGCCCACGGCCTCATCACCGGAATGCTCTTCTTCATCGCCGGTTCGGTCAAGGAGCGCTACCACACCCTCGAGATCAAGCGACTCAGCGGCATGCTCAAGCAGATGCCCCGCCTCGGCTGGATCATGGGTTTCGCGGCGATGGCGTCGCTCGGCCTTCCCGGTCTCGCCGGGTTCTGGGGCGAGTTCCCGGCCATCCTCAGCGCCTGGAACCCGTCGGCCGCCCTCGTCGAGAACGGTCACGAGACCCTCTACCGCGTGCTCACCATCATCTCGGCGCTCGGCACCGTGCTCGCTGCGGCGTACCTGCTGTGGCTCTACCAGCGCACGGCGTTCGGTGAGCCCACGGCGGAGTTCGCCGGCCACGATGCGCACGGCCACGGCGATCACGGCCACGGTGATCACGGCCACGACGACCACGGCAGCGACATCCACGACGTCAGCCGTTTCGAGTGGATCGCCTGGACCCCGCTGCTCGTCGCCATCGTCGTGTTCGGCGTCTACCCGCAGCTGATGTTCAAGGTGCTCGACCCCGCCGTCACCGCTCTGTTCGGGAAGTGACCTGATGTTCTCCACGATCCTCGCCGCACTCGGCGACTTCACCCCACCGACGGTCGACTACCACGGTCTCGCTCCCGAGATCGTGCTCGCTGTCGGCCTGTGCGCGGTGCTGCTCGTCGACCTGTTCGTGCCCGATCACCGGCGCTGGATCACGGGCACGCTCTCGGGCCTGTTCCTCCTCGCCGCGCTGCTCCCGGTCGTGACGCTCGCCGTCACCGGGAGCGACGTCCGTGACGTGATCGGTGAGGGTCGCTACATCGTCGACAACGTGAGCCTCGCGCTCAAGGCGCTGTTCCTCCTGGCCGGCTACGTGGTGGTGTTGCTCAGCACCAACGAGATGGAAGAGGGGCACTACTACCAGGGCGAGTACTACGTGCTGCTCCTGAGCAGCGTGCTCGGCATGGTGATGATGGCGTCGTCGCGCGACCTCGTCAGCATCTTCGTCTCGCTCGAGTTCCTCTCGATCCCGGCGTACATGATGGCTGCGTGGCGCAAGCGCGATCGCCTCAGCAACGAGGCCGGCGTGAAGTACTACCTCCTCGGAGTGTTCGCCAGCGCCGTGCTGCTGTATGGCATGAGCCTGCTCTACGGCCTGGCCGGGAGCACGCGCCTCTCCGACATCGCCGCTGTCGTCAACCTCGAGGGCGACAAGGTGGCCCTGCAGGTCCTCGCCGTGGTCTTCGTGATCGTCGGCTTCGCCTTCAAGGTCAGTGCGGTTCCGTTCCACACGTGGGCCCCCGACACCTACCAGGGTGCTCCGACAGCCGTGACCGCCTTCCTGAGCGTGGCCTCCAAGGCTGCGGGGTTCACCGGCCTCGTGGCCATGGTGTACCTGGCCTTCCCCGATGCGGGCGACGTCTACCGCCCGTTCATGTGGGTGATGGCAGCCCTGACCATGACCCTCGGCAACCTCGTGGCCCTCAAGCAGACGAACATCGTCCGCATGCTGGCGTACTCGAGCATCAGCCAGGGTGGCTTCATCCTGATGCCGCTCACGGTCGCCGGCACCGGGGCCCACGGTTCCGCGCTGCGTGCGGTGGTCGTGTACCTCCTGATCTACGCCGCCACGAACCTCGGTGCGTTCGCCGTTATCATCGCCGTCGCCCGCAAGACCCGCAGCGGTGAGATCGCCAGCTTCGGTGGTCTGTTCCACTACGCGCCGGGCCTCACGGTGATGATGACGATCTTCCTCGCCTCGCTCGCCGGCATTCCGCCGCTCGGCGGTTGGTACGCCAAGTTCGGCGCGTTCCGGGCCGCGGTCGACGCCGGAACGGGCTGGGGTTACTCGATCGCCATCATCGGTGCCGTCAACGCCGTGATCGCGACGGCCTACTACATCACCGTCATGCGGGAGATGTGGATGAAGCCGGCCCCGGACGGAGACGAGACCCCGATCACGGTCCAGGCCCCGATCGTGGCGGCGCTCGCCCTCACCGGACTCGGCACCCTCGTGTTCGGCGTGCTGCCGGGACTCGTCGCCCGCTTTGGCGACATCGGCGGTCTCGCCGGTGCCCTCGTCGGCCGCTGACATCCCGGAAGCGATCCGTGCCGCTGGCGGCATGGTGCGCTTCGACGAGTACCTCGACCTCGCCCTCTACGGCGAGCACGGTTTCTACTCGCGGCATGGCCATGCTGGTCGCCGCGGTGACTTCCTGACCTCACCCGAGGTCGGGCCCCTTTTCGGTGCCGTCGTCGCCCGGTGGATCGATGCCGAGTTCGACCGCCTCGGCCGCCCCGACGACTTCGTGGTCGTGGAGCACGGAGCCGGACCGGGAACACTGGCGCGCAGCGTGCTGCTCGCGGCCCCGCAGTGGCGCGATCGGTACGTGGCCGTCGAGGTGTCGGCCGCCCAGCGTGAGAAGCACCCCGACGGAGTCGTCAGCGTCGAGTCGTACGACGAGCCGAGCCGTGGTGTGGTGATCGCCAACGAACTGCTCGACAACCTTCCCTTCCGGCTCGCCGTGTTCGACGGCGGCTGGCGCGAGGCCCATGTCGTCGTCGACCGCAACGGCGCGCTCGCGGAGCAGCTCGCACCGGCCCCCACAGAGTGGTCGTGGCTGCCGAGCACGGCTCCACACGGCGCGCGTGTCCCGGTCCAGGAGCGTGCGTCGCACTGGGTGACCGATCGTCTGGCCAACCTCACGAGGGGCACCTTGCTGGCCGTCGACTACTGCTCGCCGACCACCGCTGCACTCGCGGCCCGCCCGTGGCGCGAGTGGCTACGGACGTACGCCGGACACGAGCGTGGCAGCCACTATCTCCGCGCCGTGGGCGAGCAGGACATCACCACCGAGGTGTGCGTCGACCAGCTTCCCGAGCCACACGCCGTCCGGAGCCAACTGCAGTTCCTCGCCCTGTGGGGGATCGACGACCTCGTCGCCGAGGGCCGGCAGGCCTGGGAGGCGAGTGCAGCTGCCCCGAACCTGGCAGCCATTCGCGGCCGGAGCCGGGTCCGCGAGGCAGAGGCACTCCTCGATCCGGAGGGTCTGGGGGCGTTCCTCGCCCTCGAGTGGTCCGTCGGGTAACGGTGTTGCGGGTATCGCCGTCGGGATATCTCGTACGTCGTTACACTTTCGGCGTCGTCGGAGGGACGACGGACGCAGCCCGAAGGGACACATCGATGAAGAACGCCGCACTCGTCGGCCGGCTCGCTCTCGCAGCAGGTGCAGGCCTCCTGCTCGCCGGAGCCGTGAGCGGGTCAGTCTCGGCCACCCGCCCCGACCCGGACACTGGCGACCACAAGGTCACCATCTGCCATCGGACGAACTCCGAGACCAACCCCTACGTCCTCATCGAGGTCGACTATGCCGCCGTCGACGGCGCCGGTGGTAGCGATCACATGAGCCACGACGAGGACGGCGTGGTCTGGTACCCCGGTGCCAAGGCCGACGGTGTTCGCTGGACCGACATCATCCCGCCGGTCGACGGCGTGACGCCCGGCCTCGGCTGGACCACCGAGGGCCAGGCGATCTGGGACAACGGCTGCGTCTACCCGGAGGTCGAGGAGACCACGACCACGGTCGAGGAGACCACCACGACGGCCGCTGCCGCCGAGACGCCCACGACGCTCGACCCTGAGTACGCCGCCAGTCAGGGCCTCCTGCCCGACGGCTCCCCGATGCCGGTGACCGGTTCGGGCTCGACGGTGCTCCTGCTCTGCATCGGTACGGCCCTCGTGGCCTTCGGCGCAGCGGTGTCGCGTCAGTCGCGTCTCGCTCGCCGGGCGTGATCCGGGAGCCTGAGTTGCAGGCCTGAGCTGCAGGCCTGCTGGCCGACACAGTGAGACCCGGGGCGCTGGTCCGAACGGACCATCGCCCCGTGTCGCGTCCGGGCGCACGATGAGGTTGTCCTCACCAGAGGTGCGGACGAATCGAAAGGGGTTCTCATGAAGACCCTGAATGCTCGTGTGCGTGCGGGGCGCTGGAGTGCGCTCGCCGGTGCCGTCCTGGCGCTCGGCTCGTTCGTGGTCGCGGGATCCGCCTCGGCGACCCCTGACGACTCGGTCGTGACCCCGGGTGGCACGATCACCTCGCCGAACTCGGTCGATGCCACGACGTGGCCGAACGAGCCCGACTGTGCAGCCGAGTGGCACTGGGTGATCGCCGGAATGGTCGGAACGGAGATCGGGACGGCCGACGTGCCGGCTTTCGTGCACGTGACCTGGAGCGATGACTCCACGACAGACGTCATGCTCGACAAGATCACTGGCTCGACCGCTCATTACCTGGAGCTCTCGGCCAACATCCCGGCGACCCGGACCGTCTCGTCGGCCTCGGCCGTCTGGCCCGATCCGACCGTGGTGACGGCCTACAGCGCCTTCAACCTGAGCCACGGCCCGTGTGGCCTGGAGGACACCACGACCACGTCCGACGAGGAGACGACCACCACCGTCGAGGAGACGACCACGACGACGGTGATCGAGGAGACCACGACGAGCGTGGAGTCGGAGACCCCCACCACCGTGGCGGGTGAGACGACCACCACGGCCGTCGAGAGCGAGCCGCCGGTGGACGACCTGCCGGTGACGGGCTCGGCCCGCTCCGGTCTGATGCTCGGCGGTGGGCTGGTGCTGATGATGGGTGGCGCGTTGGCGATGGTCCTCGGTCGACGGACCCGAGTTGTGTGACAACTTGAATCACACTTGATGTTCAGTGGATCCGGCGCTACGGTGAGTGACTGGTGACGACCGAATGTCGCGAGGGCGATGGTCCGAACGGACCATCGCCCTTCTCGATCCCCGGTCGTAGCATCTGAAGAGTTCGTACGGGACGTGCGGACGGGACGAAAGGGACTTACATGACGACTCAGACTTTCCGAGTGCGTGCTGGACGATGGAGTGCGCTGGCCGGTGCCGTGCTCGCACTCGGTTCGTTCGCCGTGACCGGTACTGCTTCGGCCGCCGGCACTTCGGTGACCCCGGGCGGCGAGATCAGTTCGCCGAACTCGGTCGATCGCACCACGTGGCCGACCAAGGAAGACTGCGCGTCCGAGTGGCACTGGGTGATCACGGGCCTCGAGGGTTCGGGCATCGACTCGACCGACGTGCCGTCGGTGGTGACCGTGACCTGGAGCGACAACTCGACCACGAACGTCGCCTTCGACAACATCTCGGGCAGCGTGGCGCACTACTACGAGCGTTCGGTGAACCTCGTCCAGCCGTACCTGACGGTGAAGTCGGCGACGGCCGTGTGGCCCAACCCGACCGACGTCGATGCGTACGGCAACTTCAACCTGAGCCACGGCCCGTGCACGGTCGAGGAGACCACCACCACCGTCGCCGAGACCACGACCACCGTCGAGGAGACCACGACCACCGTCGAGGAGACGACCACGACGGTCGAGGAGACCACGACCACGGTCGAGGAGACCACGACCACCGTCGAGGAGACCACCACGACGCTGGAGGACACCACCACGACCGCGGAGGAGACCACCACGACCGTCGTCGAGGAGACCACCACCAGCGTGGAGTCCGAGGTCCCGACCACCAGTGGCAGCTCCCAGCCCACCACCACCGAGGAAGTGGCGAGCCAGTCGCCCGGCGGCGAGCTGCCGGCCACTGGTTCGAACGCCTCGAGCCTGATGCTCGTCGGTGGCCTCGTGCTGCTGGCCGGCGGTGCGCTGGCGATGGCCCTCGGCCGTCGCGCCTACCAGGCCTGATTCGATCCTGATTCGATCCTGAGAGGGGGAGGCTTCGGCCTCCCCCTCTTGCGCGTCCCGGGCCCGGACGGGCGGTGATGGGCCAGATGGCCCATGGGGGAGCGTGACAATCCTGCTTACCATGACGCCGTTACAAGAACGACGTTCTGGACGGAGGAACGAAATGCAGCGCAAGAAGATCGGTCTCATGTCGGTGATCGGTGGTCTGACCCTGGTGGTCGGGTCGCTCGTGATGCCGGTGGCGGCGGGAGCCAGCGGTGACCGTTGCGCCGAGCCCGATCGAGTGTCGGTGGCGTCCGGCGACGAGTGCGATGACGACTCGTGCGACGAGGGCACCGACTCGGTCAAGAAGTCGAGCGACGACGACAGCGACTGTGGTGACGACTCGTGCGACGAGGGCATCGATTCGGTGAACAAGTCGAGTGATGACGAGGGCGATGACGAGGGCGATGACGAGGGCGACGACAGCAGCGACTGTGGCGACTCGGGCGACGACGAGGGTGACGACGACGGCGACGAGGAGTGCGCCGAGGTCACCGCCCTGAGCGAGGACGACGACTGCGACGAGCCCACCACGACGACGGTGGCTGAGACGACAACGACGGTGGCCGAGACGACCACGACGGTGGCCGAGACCACGACGACGGTGGCCGAGACGACCACGACGGTGGCCGAGACGACGACGACGGTGGCCGAGACGACCACGACGACCGAGGCGCCGACCACGACCGAGGCTCCGACCACGACGGTGGCCGAGACCACCACGTCGGTCGCCTCCGAGACGCCGACCACCCCGGCCCCGGCCGAGACCACCACCTCGGTGGCCAGCCTCAGCCCCGGCGGAGAGCTGCCGAGCACCGGTTCGGACATGTCGGTCCCGATGCTCGCCGGCGGCCTCGCCCTCCTGGGCGGCGGTGCCGTGGTGATGGCCATGGGCCGTCGCCAGCGCCGGGCCTGATCCCGAGCCGAGATCTCGACGGTCCACCGTCGAGACGATCAACTGACCGAAGGGGCGCCGGGCGACCGGCGCCCCTTCGTCGTCACGGCTCGTCATCCACGGGGCCTCGACCATCGGTCGGTCACGGAGTGTCAAGATTTGTCGAACACGGTCGACACAGCGTGGTGGATGGCCGTAACATCGTTCCGTGTCGGGCCGCGGACGGTGGCTCGCAGGATGGAGCAGGAAATGAAGCGTCGACTCGGTGCCGGTCTCTCGGTCTTCGGTGCGGTGATGTTGTCGGCGGCGTTCCTCGTCGGTCCGACCTCGGTCTCGGCCAGCGATGAGTGCGGCTCGGACGACAGCGAGCTCGTGGTGAGCCACGACTCGACCGACGACTCCGACGATGCGGACGACTCCGACGACGATTCGTCCGGTGACTGCGAGTCGAGCGACGACGACTGCTCGGCCGTCTCGGGCATCCGCACGGCGTCGGACGACTCCGATGACGACTGCGACGATCACGATGACAGCGACGACGACTGCGACGACGAGGCCGACTCGTCCAGCGATGACGACGACGATGACGACGATGACAGCGACGACGACGAGTGCGTGACCACGACGACCATCGTCGAGGAGACCACCACCACGATCGCCGACACGACCACGACGGTCGTCGAGGAGACCACCACGACGGTTGTCGAGGAGACCACGACCACGGTCGTCGAGGAGACCACCACGACGGTCGTCGAGGAGACCACCACCAGCGTGGCCTCGGAGGTCCCGACCACTCCCGCCCCGGAGCAGGAGACCACCACCTCGGTGGCCAGCTTCAGCCCTGGCGGACTCCTTCCCGAGACGGGTTCCGACCTCTCGAGCATCATGGTCCTCACGGGCCTCGCCGCCCTCTCCG
>JBEBDM010000175.1:0-15053 GCA_041156905.1 Actinomycetota bacterium
GCCCCGGGACTGTTGAACAGCAGGATCCCGTCACGGAAGAGCATGAGGGTCGGGATGCTCTGGATCCGGAGCGACGCAGCGAGCTCCTGCTCGGCCTCGGTGTCGACCTTGGCGAAGACGATGTCGGGGTTCTTGTCGCTGGCAGCCTCGAACGTCGGGCCGAAGCGCTGGCACGGGCCGCACCACGCAGCCCAGAAGTCGATCAGGACGATGCCGTCCGACGAGATCGTCGATTCGAACTTGTCGAGGGTGAGGTTGGTGGTGGCCATGCCGCCACCATAGCAAGGGGATCCTGATACCCCCACAGGTATGGGTCACACACTGTCCGGTGGTCGAGCGAGCCAGCGCGCACCCCCTCCGTACACTCCCCACATGCCCCGCACGCCCGGACCCGGTCTCCAGCTCAGCTGGCTCGACGGTGGGGCGATCGCGTGGCAGCCCTCGCGGGGTATCTACGGCGGCAACCTGCAGCAGGAACTCACCAGCCTCGGAGGGCGTGAGGTCCACCGCCAGGCCAACCGCACCGACCTCGTGCGCCTCGAGATCCCCGGCGACACGGTCGAGGTGATGTGCCAGCGGCTGCACCCCGGGAGCCTCATGGCCCTCGGCCGTCTCGGCCCCGACGACGGCGTCAGCGCGTCGGTCGCATGGTTCGGCGCCGTGTTCCGTCTCGCCGAGGAACTCGTCCACCGCGGGAGGGTCGTGCCGCGCATCGACGACGTCGGTCCGGCGATGTTCGAGGCGATCTGGGTGCCGCTCCCCGGCGACCTCGAACGGACCGAGGACCTCCGTCGCCGGATGCCCCCGGTCGTCGCCGCGGGAGGCCAGCCGGTCGTCATCGCCGACATCCTCCGCCTGATGACCGACCAACTGGCACGTCAGGCCCTGGTCATCACCGGATGGAACGCCTCGGTCACCGACACGCGCACGCCCGCCGCGCGCGCCACACGCGCCGTCGCGAAGGCGCTCTCGACCCCATCGGCCGTGTTCGCCGTCCCACCCGACCTCTCGCCGATCGTCCGCCAGATCGCCCACGAGTTCGAGCTGATGACCCAACGCGCCGACGGGCTGCCCGTCGTGCGTGCCCGGTTGCGGCTGGCGATGCCCGCGGCCCCGACCGACGACGACGTCCTCGACCTCGGCGCCCGCGACCTCCTGGCCGACCTCGAGTTCGACCTCGACCCGGACCTCGCCGACAGCGAAGGATGGGAGCGGCGCGGCGCCGACCCCGTCGAGGCGCGTTGGCCGCTCGGCCTCGAGATCGTCGACGCGGATGATCGCAGCCGGTGGTGCACCGCCGACGACGTCCGCCTGCGCACCGACGCCGCACTCCTCGTTGCCGGCGACCAGCGCTATCTCGCCCGCCTCGACGAGCCGCTCGAGGCCGCCCTCTCGACCATCCGCACCGCCGTCCCGCAGTTGGCCTCGTGGCTCGAACACTCGAGCGTGGTCGGCTCGGCCCTCGGTCCCGACCCGGGCACGGTCTCGCTCGAGGCCGCAGCCGCGCTCCTCGAGGCGATCGACGATCTCGCCGGTGCCGGCATCGAGGTGATCGTCCCGCAGAGTCTCGTGAAGAGGACACCCTCGACCCGTGGCACCGTGCAGGCCCACGATCGCGACGACGCTCCCGGGCCGAGCAGGTTCAACACGAACGCCCTCGTCGAGTGGACGATGGTCGTCGGTGGTGAGGAGGTGCCTGAGGCTGTCCTGCAGCGTGCCGCCGAGGAGGGCGCCACCCTGCTGATGGCCGGCGGACGATGGGTGCAGGTCGATCGCGCCGAGGCCCGACGCGCCCTCGCCCGGCTCGCCGAGCACCGCGCCGACCACTCCGAGCTCTCACCGCTGCAGTTGCTGGCCCTCGCCGCCGAGATGGAGCGCACGCTCCACGAGGCCGCTGCTCGCAGCGAGGCCGCCGACGTCGCCGCCATCGACGCGCTCGACGGCGACACCCTCTCCGGGACCGGATGGGCCGCCGAACTGCTCGGCAGCCTCGACGACGCACATCTCCACGACGGAGTCGTGCCCGAGGGTTTCACCGCCACGCTGCGTCCGTACCAGCTCCGTGGTCTCGGCTGGCTGCAGTTCCTGCGCCGACTCGGCCTCGGTGGCTGCCTCGCCGACGACATGGGTCTCGGCAAGACACCCACCACACTCGCCCACCTCGCCGGACTCCCCGGTCCACACCTCGTCGTGTGCCCGCTCTCGGTCGTGCGCAACTGGCAGTCGGAGGCCGCTCGCTTCGCTCCGCTGATGCGCACGATGATCCACCACGGGACCCAGCGACTCGACGCCGCCGAACTCGCCGCCGAGGCCGCCGATCACGACCTCGTCATCACCACGTACCAGGTGGCTGCACGCGACCTTCCCGCGCTGCAGGGAGTGGCGTGGTCGACCCTCGTGCTCGACGAGGCGCAGGCCGTCAAGAACCCCGACACCAAGACGGCCAAGGCAGCGCGTGCCATCCCGGCCGAGCAGAAGCTGGCCCTCACCGGCACCCCGATCGAGAACCGCCTCGGCGAACTCTGGTCGATCTTCCACACGGTGGTGCCCGGCCTTCTGGGTAGCTCGACGTCGTTCCGGTCGCGCTTCGCCGCACCCATCGAGCGTCAGCGCGACGCCCGCGCCACCGCCGAACTCCGGCGCCTCACGGCCCCATTCCTGTTGCGACGCACCAAGGCCGACAAGTCGCTCGTTCCCGACCTCCCCGACAAGGTCGAGCAGGTCGCGTGGGCGCCGCTCACCCGCGAGCAGGCGCAGATGTACCAGGCGGTCGTCGACCATCTCCTCGCCGCCGCCGAACAGGCCGAGGGCATGAAGCGTCGTGGCCTCGTGCTCGCCGCGCTCACACGCCTCAAGCAGATCTGCAACCACCCGGCGCATGCGCTCGGCGACGGCTCGAAGCTCTCGGGTCGCTCGGGCAAGCTCCACCGCTTCGACGAGATCGTCGACGACATCCTCGACACCGGCGAGCAGGCACTCGTGTTCACCCAGTTCGCCGAGATGGGCACCCTCCTCCAACAGCACCTCGCCGAGCGCCTGCACCTCAGCGTGCCCTTCCTGCACGGTGGCGTCACCCGCACCCACCGCGACCGCATGGTCGAGCAGTTCCAGGCGGGCACCTCGACCAGCCCTCTGCTGCTCGTCTCGCTCAAGGCCGGTGGCACGGGGCTCAACCTCACCGCTGCGTCGCAGGTCGTGCACTACGACCGTTGGTGGAACCCGGCCGTCGAGGACCAGGCCACCGACCGTGCCTGGCGCATCGGCCAGAAGCGCGCCGTCCTCGTGCACAAACTCGTGTGCGAGGGAACGGTCGAGGAGCGCATCGACGCGCTCATCAACGACAAGCGTTCGCTCGCGGGCGCCGTGGTGGGCGCACAGGGCGAGGCGTGGGTCAGCGAACTCGACAACGCCGGCCTGCGCGACCTCGTGACGCTCAGCCCGCACGTCGCCCACGGTGGGAGGTCGTCATGACCACGATCACCCCGGGCGCCGTCATCGGCGAGCCGCATCCCGCGGGCAAGCTCGCCTCCACGCTCCTGTCGGTGGCGATGGCCGGGCGCTGTGAGGCCGGGCGCTTCCGCCGCGGCAAGGTGTACCTGATCGACGGAGCGGTGCAGCGCCTCGACGTCACGGCTGGCACGCTCACCGGCACCGTGCAGGGTTCGCAGCCGACCCCGTATCGCGTCATCGTCACCGTCGAGACGCGGCCGCGCCCCACCGACCTCTCCTCCGGGACGTTCCGCAACACGATCAACTCGCTGATGCCACAGGCACGCGACATCGAGGCGTCGTGCACGTGCAGCGACTGGGAGTCGCCCTGCAAGCACGCGTCGGCCACGGTGCTGGCGTTCGCCCACGAACTCGTGGTCCGACCCGAGTTGTTGATCGAGTGGCGCTGTGGCTCACCCGACTCGACATCGCGCCCGCGCATCGGCGCCCGGGCCGAGCGCATCACGGCGAGCCCGACCGACAGGACACCCACGACCACCCCGATGCCCGAGCCACCACCCGCCCGCGCCACACCGAGCATCCGGCCGCGTGCACCCGAGGTGCCCGCGCGGCCGACCCCTCCGCCCGTGCGAGCCACCGTGGCACGACAGGCACGACCCGCCCCGTGGGAGTCCGACGAATGGCTCGACTTCGTCGGCGATCCCGACATCGTGGCCCGCGTCGTCGTCCCCATCCCGGCCGAACCCGTGCGGCTCGGGCGCTCGCTCGTCGGCTCGGTCGACCTCGCCGAACTCGTGCGCTCGGCACAAGCGGCCATCCGCGGCGAACTCTCGTAGTCCGGTCGCCGCAGACCGCTCGCCACCGCCGGACCGGCCCGCTCGACCTGGGCCCGGACATTGCCGAGGCACCACGCCGGGGACTGGGTGCGGGCGGACGAGCCAGCCTCCGACGTGGTGCCTCAGATCGGGGGGAACCGAGTCGCCGGGGGGCGCCGACTCGGCTCCTTGTATGTTGCGGTTACATTACGATAATCCGACAACGCCTGTCAAGGATCGTCACAATCAGTGTCCCGGTGCAGGTCAGCCCCTGTGGACAACACGGGGCGCGTCGTCACAGCCCGTGCACCGGTCGGTGGACAAGCCTGTGTCGATGTCGATCGGGCCGGCCGACGGACCGACCGGGGACCCCTCGGGTCAGACGGTCCGCAGCACCAGGGCGTCACCCTGGCCGCCGCCGCCGCAGAGGGCCGCAGCACCGGTACCGCCACCACGGCGACGGAGCTCGTGGAGCAGGGTCAGCGCAAGACGGTTACCGCTCATGCCGATCGGGTGACCGAGGGCGATGGCGCCGCCGTTGACGTTGACGATCTCGTCGCTGATGCCGAGGTCGGCCATCGAGGCGATGCCGACAGCGGCGAAGGCCTCGTTGATCTCGAACAGGTCGACGTCGCCGACACCGAGACCGGCGCGGCCGAGGGCGGTCATGATGGCCCGGCTCGGCTGCTGCAGCAGCGAGGCGCTGTCGGGGCCGGCCACCATGCCGTACGAGACGAACTGACCGAGCGGCGAGACGCCGCGGGCGTTGACCGCCTTCTCGCTCATCAGCACCACGGCCGAACCACCGTCGCTGATCTGCGAGGCGTTGGCGGCGGTGATCGTGCCGTCCTTGTCGAAGGCCGGCTTCAGGCCGCCGAGCGACTCCATCGTCGTGTTGGCGCGCACACCCTCGTCGGTGGTCACCATCACCGGATCGCCCTTGCGCTGCGGGATCGCGACCGGGACGATCTCGTCGGTCAGGCGACCGGCCTCGATGGCGGCAGCCGCACGGACGTTGCTCTTCATCGCGAGATCGTCCTGCTGCTCACGGGTGATCCCACCGCCGGCGTAGCGCTCGGTGCCGAGGCCCATCAGGCAGGCGTCGAACGCGCACCACAGGCCGTCCTTTACGATCGCATCGGCGAGCTCGGTGTTGCCGTAGCGGAAGCCGCCACGAGCGCCCGCGGCGATGTACGGGGCGTTGGTCATGCTCTCCATGCCACCGGCGACCACGATGTCGGCCTCACCGGCCATGATCATCTGGTTGGCGAGGTAGATCGAGTTGAGGCCGCTGAGGCACACCTTGTTGATGTTGACGCTCGGCACGTTCATCGGGATCCCGGCCTTCGAGGCGGCCTGACGCGACGGCACCTGACCCTGACCGGCCATCAGCACCTGACCCATGATCACGTGCTCGACCTCCTCGGGTGCCACGCCGGCGCGCTCGAGTGCAGCCTTGATGGCGAAGCCGCCGAGGTCGGCGGCGCTGAACGACGACAGCGCGCCACTCATCTTGCCGATGGGTGTGCGGGCTCCGGCGACGATGTACGAACCAGCCATGACTGACCTCCGAGGATGTGCCGCGAACGGCGTGTCCTGCGAGCGTAAACCGCGGGACGCCGTGCGACGCAATGGGGGAATGGTGCCCGGCCTCGGCGAGAATGACAGCGATGCGCCCCTCCGACGATCCCCGGCTCGTTCGCCGGGCGCAGCGACTCGAGTACGGGCGGGCGCTCCCCCTCGGCGTGCTGCTCCCGATGGAGACGACCCTGTTCGTCGCCATCGCCCTGCGCCACTTCGACGCACCCGGACTCGTGAAGGGTCTCGTCGCCGCAGCAGCCGGAGTCGGCCTGATCGCCACCCCCTTCGTCACCTCCTGGGCCCGGAGGTGGCAGCGCCCCGTCATGGTGCCCGTCGGAGTGTTGTGCGCGATCGGTGCGGCCGGACTCCTCCTCGCCTCGATCGGGCCGCTCGCGACCTTCGTGATCGGGGCGATCATCGGGATCGCCAGCATCAACGCGCTCTACACGCTCGTCACGGTGACCTACGAGCGCAACCTGCCGCCCACCGAGATCGGGCGGCGCGTGGGTCGGGCGATGTCGCTGAAGGTGTTCGTCCAGGCAGGAGCCGGGCTGGCGATGGGCTGGTTCCTCACCGTCCGGCTCGACCTGTGGTGGTGCGTTCCGCTCCTCGGCGCGGTGATGCTCGCCATCCTCGTCGTTCTCCACCTCCGTATCCCGAGCGATCCGTTGCCACCGGTACCGGGTGTGCGCAACCGACCGTGGCCGCACTTCCACCTGCTGCGCGACGACCGGCGCCTGCGACTCACTCTCATCGCGTGGATGCTGATGGGATTCGGGAACCTGATGCTGCTCCCGCTGCGCATCGAGTACCTCGGCAACCCGCGTTACGGCATCGATGCGAGTACCACGCTCATCGCCGTGCTGACCGTCGTCATCCCCTCGATCGTGCGCCTGTCGACGATGCCGCTCTTCGGCTGGGTGTTCGACCGTCTGAGCTTCTTCGCGTCGCGCATCCTCGTCAATTTCCTGTTCGCCCTCTACGTCGCTGCGTTCTTCACCGGCACGACGATGACCGGCCTCGTCATCGGCGCAATGCTGCTCGGCGTCGGCAGTGCGGGTGGCGACCTGACGTGGAGCCTCTGGGTCACCAAGTTCGCGCCCGCCGGGCGCGTGGCCGACTACATGGGGCTGCACACCTTCTTCACCGGCACGCGGGCCATCGCCGCGCCGATCATCGGCTTCGCGATCATCGATTCGACACCGCTCAGCACCGTCGCGTTGATGGCCGCCGGCCTGATGGTCGCTGCCTCGTTCGTGCTGCTCCCCGAGATGCGCGTCGAACGTCGGGCCCGCGCCGAGGCGTCGTCCGTCACGGCACCGTGACGTTGCGACACACCGTGGGCTGCGGGTCGGTGGCGTCGTAGCCGAGGGTCGTCGCGCACACCCGGTACGAGCCAGTGGTGAGACGCACGTTGCGGGCGAAGCCGTGATGAACACCGATGCCCGCCGGTAGGTCGCCCTGAGCCTCCCGTGACGAGTTGGCGGTGATCGTGCGATCCCAGACCACTGCCGATGACGAGGTGTTCGTGACGACGATGCGAACCCCGGTCGGGAGGTCGAACTCCGGGTCGTACGACCTGCCGCTCACGGCGACGAGAGCCGGGCTCGCGGTCGGGGCGACGATC
The DNA here is from genome assembly GCA_041156905.1 of Actinomycetota bacterium. Classification (GTDB taxonomy): domain Bacteria; phylum Actinomycetota; class Acidimicrobiia; order Acidimicrobiales; family Ilumatobacteraceae; genus UBA668. The sequence continues at coordinate 7,474 of JBEBDM010000175.1, forward strand.
GGGTCGAGCGTCACCACCGGATCACCGTTCGGTCGGCCGGCGTCGAGCGTGGCGAGCTTCTGGTACATGTCGGCGGTCTCGTAGCCGAGCGCCCACACCACGATGCCGCTCCACCCCGCGTCGAGGGCCGCCTTCGCGTGCATGCGCACGGTCGTCGCGTCGCTGACGTAGAGCTCGTGCTCCACGGCGCAACTGACGATGCCGCCGGGCGGAGTGATCCGATCGGCCTGCAGCGGTGATCCATCCGCGGGCACGAGGTACGCCGGCACCATCGACACCGGCACGAAACCCGGGGGTGCGGTCGGTTGGTCGGTGCTGAAGCCGGTGACCTCCTCGGTCCAGGTGATCCGCAGTTCACCCGTCGAGTCGCGCACCGTCGTGCGGCCGGGGACGTTGCGATACGCCGCAATCTCGTCCATCCGCAACGCCTCGACCCCGTCGAGATCGGCATCGGGGCACACGTCGGCATCGTCGGCCGGCGACCACCAGTGGCGCCCGTACGTGGGCACGCCGAGTTGCAACTTCTCGGGCGGCGCGATCGAGCTGCTGTAGGCGATGACCGAGTCGACCCAGAACATCGGCGACACCGGACCAGGCGCGCTGACGCTCCAGTCGTAGACCATCAGGCGGATCCGATCGACCACCGGTGCCAGCTCGGGCTGCGCGTACACCCAGTAGCCGCGGGTGCCACCACTCCACACCGGCGGGACCGTCATCGAGAGCACCTTGCCGCGGGCGTGCAGGGCGTTGGCGAGGCTCGTCACGAACGTGATCCAGTTCGGCTTGATGGTGTCCCACTCACTGCGCTGGCTGAACGCCCACACCTCGTAGTCGAGGTCGATCCCGTCGAAGCCCTTGTCCATCACGAGGCTGACGATCGCGTTGATGTGCTGAGCCCGCAGGGTGGGGTTGGCGATGACGCTGCTCATCACCCCCGCCGACGTGCTGTCGTAGATCGAGGGGATCACCGGGACCCCGCGCTGACGAGCGGCGGCGACCGCTGCGTCGAGGGTGCTCGTGCCGGTCAGGGCGACGATCGTGCCGTTCCCGCCAAGCCCGTACCACATGGGTGAGATCTCGCTGAAGAGCGTGCTGGCATCGGGGTCGCGCACGGCGACCTGTCCGTCGTTGGCCTCCCAGTACGGGATCCACCCCGACACGAAACGGTTCGGCTCGCACGCGCTGAGGGTGAGTGCTCCGAGAGCAGCCACCAGCACTGTCGCGAACCTGCGGACCATGTGGCGAGGCTAGTTGTGGAGTCCACCACCCGGCCCGCGGCCCCCGACGACTAGCGTCGTCCACCGGGAGGGGACCACGGTGGTCATGACGGACACGCGCGACGACATCACCACGACGCGAGCGCGCCGGCTCGGCCTCCTCGCGGTCGGGATGGCCACGTTCTGCTGGGGCATCGGCAGCAGTTTCGGCGTGAAGTCCGACCTGCCGGGTGTCGTCGTCTCGTTCTGGCGGATGTGGATCGCCACGGTGTTCCTCGTCGTGGTCGCGGTCGCGACCCGGCGCGTCCCCTCGAAGGCCGACATCTGGCGCTCAGCCCCGATGGGCATCACGTTCGGGATGAACATCTGTGCGTTCTTCATCACGCTCGAGTACATCAACATCGCCGTCGCACTGATCATCGGCGCGCTCACGCCCGTCGTTGCGCTCCCCATCGCCGTGGCGTTCATGGGCGAGAAGCTGTCGGCCACCAAGGTGGGGTGCGCTGTCGTTGCCGTCGGCGGTGTGGTGGCCGCGGTGCTCGCCGCACCGAGCGACACGAACACCACCGACTCCACGACTGCCGGCTACGTCTGGGCCGTTGCCTCGCTGTTCGCCTGGGTCGCCTACTTGCTCATGAGCAAGCGCGCCCGCCGCAACGTCGGCACCCTGAACCTGATGACGTGCAGCACGTTCTGGGGAGCGCTCACCGTGAGCGTCATCGTGGTGGTCACCTCCGCCGAGATCGGTCAGGTCGAGGGGATGCAGTGGCTCTGGGTCGTGCTGCTCACGTTCATCCCAGGGCTGCTCGGTCACGCCGTCTACGCGTGGGCCCAGCCGCGGGTCGATGCCTCGGTGTCGTCGGTCCTCATCCAGGCCGAGCCGGTGCTCGCAAGCGTGACCGCGTGGGTGTTGCTCGACCAGACCGTCAGCGTCCCTCAATCGCTCTCGATGCTCGTGGTGCTCGGTGCACTGAGCGTTCTCGCCTGGCGCGAATCGCGTGAGTCACCCAACCCGGTTCTTCCCGACGAGGACCCGCGACTCTGAAGCGACCCGTCGACTCCACCGTGTGCGGCGGAATTACTTCTCGGTGATCGTGACCGAGACGATGTCGATCGGCTCGAGCGGGGGGCCGTCCTGTGGGTTGCCCAGGGCATCAAGTGCAGCCACTAGGCCGAGATCGTCGTCGATCACCTGTCCGAACAGCGTGTAGTTCGGCGGCAGCAGGGTTCCCTCGTCACCCGAGATGATGAAGAACTGGCTGCCGTTCGTGTTCGGGCCGGCGTTGGCCATCGCCACGCTGCCGATGCGGTACGGCTCGATCGCGTCGAGTTCGTCGGCGAACTCGTAGCCCGGACCACCGGTGCCGGTGGCGGTGGGGTCGCCGCACTGCACGACGAAGCCAGCGATCGCCCGGTGGCACGTGGTGCCGTCGAAGTAATGGAAGCGGGCGAGGTTCACGAAACTGTTGACCGTGCGCGGCGCGATGTCGGGGCGCAGCGCGATGCGCAGTGTTCCCTGATTGCTCTCGATGGTCGCCTCGTAGGCCTTCCCGTCGACGAGGCACATCGGCGGCTCCGTGGGAAAGGACCGTTGCTGGGGCACGAGCCCCTCGGCCGGCGCACACCCGTCGGCCAGCTCGGGCGACGGAGCGCTCTGCGCCTGGGCCTCGGACGTGGCCGGCGACGACGACGCATCGCCACACGCCGCCACCAGAATCGCCCCGACGGCCACGAGTCCTGCCGTCATCATCCATGTCCGTGTCCGAGCCGTCTGCATCCCACCACTCTGTCACCCGCGGGGTGGGGGGAGGACTTCGGGCCGACTTGCGTGCCTCTGTAACCTCTCGGGATGCAGCACGTGCTCGACGCCATCACCTCCGACGCCAGCAGCGACGACTTCGCCCACCTCCCGATCCCCGAGTCGTACCGGGCGGTCCATGTCCGCAAGGACGAGCAGGACATGTGGAAGGGCGTCCCCACCAAGGAGAAGGACCCGCGCAAGAGCCTGCACGTCGGCGAGGTCCCCACTCCCGAGCTCGCCCCCGACGAGGTCTACATCGCCGTCATGGCGAGCAGCATCAACTTCAACACCGTGTGGTCGAGCATCTTCGAGCCGGTCAGCACGTTCGGGCCGATGGCCCGCCTCGCCCGTGAGAGCCAGTGGGCACAGCGCCACGACCAGCCGTACCAGGTGGTCGGCAGCGACGCGTCCGGTGTCGTGCTCCGCGTCGGCACGGCCGTGCGCAACTGGAAGCCCGGCGACCGTGTGACGGTGCATTGCAACCACGTCGACGATCAGGACCAGTCGGCCCACGACGACTCGATGATGGCCGCCAATCAGCGCATCTGGGGCTACGAGACCAACTTCGGCGGACTCGCCGACCTCGCCGTGGTCAAGGCCAACCAGTTGATGCCCAAGCCCGCCCACCTCACGTGGGAGGAGGCCGCCGTCAGCGCCCTGTGCAACAGCACCAGTTACCGCATGCTGGTGAGCCACAACGGTGCGCAGATGAAGCAGGGCGACGTCGTCCTCATCTGGGGCGCCACCGGCGGTATCGGCGCCTACGCCACCCAGTACGTCCTGAACGGTGGCGGCATCCCCGTGTGCGTCGTGAGCAACGCCGAGAAGGCGCAGATCCTGCGCAACATGGGTGTCGAGCACATCATCGACCGACAGGCCGCCGGCTACCAGTTCTGGAAGGACGAGCACACCCACGACGAGGGTGAGTGGCGCCGTCTCGGCAAGGACATCCGCGACCTCTGTGGCGAGGACCCCGACATCGTCTTCGAGCACCCAGGCCGCAGCACCTTCGCCGCCTCGATGTACGTCGCCAAGCGCGGCGGCACTGTCGTCACCTGCGCGGCCACCAGCGGCTTCATGATGGAGTTCGACAACCGCCACTTCTGGATGCGCCTCAAGCGTCTCGTCGGCAGCCACTTCGCCAACTACAAGGAGGCGTGGGAGGCCAACCGGCTCATCAGCAAGGGAATGATCCACCCGGTGATGAGCCAGGTGTTCAGCCTCGACCAGACGGGCGAGGCCGCCTTCCAGGTGCACCACAACATGCACGAGGGCAAGATCGGCGTGCTCGCGCTCTCCCCGAAGGAAGGCCTCGGCGTCACCGACCAGGCGCTGCGCGACAAGGTCGGCGACAAGCTCCACCTGTTCCGCCGCTGACGCGGCGAGCGGCCTCAGCCGCGGCCGAAGGGTGCCGACGAACCGAACACCGTGACCTGCTGGCGCAGGGGCACGAGGTCGCGGCGTGGCGCACGACGCTCTGCCTCGGCGAGGGCCTCGCTGGCGATCGCCCGCAGCTGGGCGACCTCGGCGCGCAGCATCTCGACCTCGGCCTCGAGCGCCATCACACGGCGGATGCCCTCGAGGTTCATGCCCTCGGCAGCGAGTTCGCTGATGCGACGCAGACGCTCGATGTCGTGGTCGCTGTAGCGACGGTTGCCGCCCTGAGTGCGAGCCGGCTGTACGAGTCCGCGACGCTCGTAGATACGAAGCGTCTGCGGGTGCATGCCGGCCAGTTCCGCGGCGACGGAGATGACGTAGACGGCGTGATCGCGTGATCGCATTCTCAGACCCCCAAGCCCTTCCTGGGTGACACGGTAGTTGCTGCCGCGAACGCCTCGATCGCAGCACGCTGTTCGGGCGTCAGTTCGGCCGGGACCTGCACGTCGACCGTGACGATCAGATCGCCGGACTGCTGCCCGGTGGTGATGCCCTTGCCCTTGACGCGGTGGCGGCTGCCCGACGAGGTTCCGGGGCGGAGGCGCAAGGTGACGGGGCCGTCGAGCAGGGTCGGTACCTGGATCTCGGCACCGAGTGCAGCCTCGGCGAAGGTCACGGGCACGCGCAGGGTGAGATTGTGTCCGTCGCGGCCGAACAGCGAGTGAGGGATGACCTTGCACTCGACGATCAGGTCGCCCGCCGGACCGCCGCGGCGTCCGGGCGCGCCGCGGCCGCGCAGTCGGATGCGCTGACCGTCGTCGACGCCGGCCGGGATACGCGCCTGCACCTCACGCGGCCGGTGCTCGGACCCGGAGCCACGGCAGGTGGTGCACGGCTTCTCGATGATCACGCCGTTGCCGCCACAGCCGCGGCACGGCGAGCTGAACGAGAAGAAGCCCTGGTTGTCGTCGACCGTGCCGCGCCCGCCGCACTGCGAGCAGACACGCGGCTGCGTTCCCGGCGCGGATCCGTTGCCGCCACAGGTGGTGCACGGCGCATCGGAGGTGAGGTGCAGGGTGGTGGTGAGGCCCCGTGCCGCGTCGATGAAGTCGAGGGTCAACTGTGCCTCGACATCGCCTCCACGCTGCGGGCCCCCGGCGGATGCCGAGCCACCTCGACCACGACCGCCACGGCCGAACATCTGACCGAGGAGATCGCCGAGGCCATCGCCACCGACGTTGAAGTGGTGCTGACCGGGTGCACCGCCACCGCCGAAGCCGGCGGCCGCAGGACCGAGCCGACGGATCTCGTCGTACTCCTTGCGCTTGGCGTCGTCGCCGAGCACGTCGTACGCGGCGCTGACCTCCTTGAAGCGCTCCTCAGCGGCAGCGTCGCCCGGGTGCGTGTCGGGGTGGCTGTCGCGGGCGAGCTTGCGGTACGCCTTGGTGATCTCCTTGGCGGTCGCGCTGTCGCTCACGCCGAGCACCTTGTAGTAGTCCTTCTCGAACCACTCACGCTGGGCTGCCATCGTCACACACCCCCTTTCGTGTCATCGGGTGACAGAGCAGGAACAGCTCAGCCGCGAACCTTCACCATGGCCGGCCGCAGGACCTTGCCCTTCCAGAGATAACCGCTGCGCAGCACTTCGCTGACCACCGGCTCGCCATCGCCGGGCTCGTGGAGCACCGCCTCGGCAAGGTTCGGGTCGAAGGGCTGGCCCGACAGGTGCATCGCCTCGAGGCCCTGCTTCTTCAGCTCGGCGAGGAGGAGGTGGAGCAGTGGGCCGACCTCATCGGGGTGCTGCAGGTAGGCCGCTTCACAACCGTCGAGCACCGGCAGCAACGCCTCGGCGAGTTTCGCCGTCGCCTGCTGCACATCGTGCTGGCCCTGGGCCGCGATCCGCTTGCGGAAGTTCTCGAAGTCGGCCTGAGCGCGCAGGGCGACGTCCTTGAACTTGTCGCGCTCGGCGACGAGGGCCTCGAGGTCGTGGGTGACGGCGTCACCCGCGATCTCGGCGGCCTCGTCGATGGCGTCGAGCCCCGACACGTCGTCGTGGTTCGGGCGCAGGCGGGTCATCTCCGACGTGTAGTCGGAGTCGAGCGGGACGTCCTCCGGGTGGAGCGCCTCAGGATCGAAGTCGTCGCTCATCGCGGATCAGCTCTCGTCGACGATCTCGGCGTCGATGATGTCGTCGTCGCCCGAGGTCGACTGGCCCGAGGCCGAGGTGCCCGCAGCGTTCTCCTGGGCGGCCTTCTCGTAGAGCTTCTGGCTGAAGGCCTGGCTGGCCTGCATCAGACGCTCGTGAGCCGACTTGATCGCCTCGGCGTCGTTGCCGTTGAGCGCCGTCTTGAGCTCGTCGAGCGGGCCCTGGATCGTGGCCTTCTCGGACTCGTCGACCTTGTCGGCGTTGTCGCGCAGCACCTTCTCCATCTGGTACACGAGGGAGTCGGCGTTGTTCCGGATCTCGGCCTCCTCGCGGCGCTTGCGATCCTCCTCGGCGTGGGCCTCGGCGTCGCGCACCATCTGGGAGATGTCGTCCTTGTTGAGCGTGCTCTGACCGGTGATGGTCATGCTCTGCTCCTTGCTGGTCGCGCGGTCCTTGGCGCTGACGTGGACGATGCCGTTGGCGTCGATGTCGAAGGTGACCTCGATCTGCGGCACGCCACGCGGTGCGGGCGGGAGATCGACGAGCTGGAACTTGCCGAGCGTCTTGTTGTACGCCGCCATCTCGCGCTCGCCCTGCAGCACGTGGATCTCCACGCTGGGCTGCATGTCATCGGCGGTCGTGAAGACCTCCGTGCGCTTGGTGGGGATGGTCGTGTTGCGCTCGATGAGCTTGGTCATCACGCCGCCCTTGGTCTCGATGCCGAGGCTCAGCGGGGTGACGTCGAGCAGGAGGACGTCCTTGACCTCACCCTTGAGCACGCCGGCCTGGATGGCGGCACCGACGGCGACGACCTCGTCGGGGTTGACCGACTTGTTCGGCTCCTTGCCCGTCATTCCCTGCACGAGATCGCTGACGGCCGGCATGCGGGTGGAGCCGCCCACGAGGATCACGTGGTGCAGTTCGCCCTTGCTGATGCCGGCGTCCTTGAGCGCCTGCTCGAAGGGGATGCGACACCGCTCGATGAGGTCGGCCGTCATCTCCTGGAACTTGGCCCGGCTCAGGGTCTCGTCGAGGTGCA
>JBEBDM010000176.1:0-4363 GCA_041156905.1 Actinomycetota bacterium
TGCCGAGGAACACCGTGCTCACGCCGTCGGCGAGGAGTCGCGCCAAGCGCGGCCCCTCGCTGTCGTCGAGGAACATCCCGCCGTACGAGCGGTCGTAGGGAACCCTGCCGAAGAACCGGCACGAGCTCTGGTCGAGCATCTGCAACTCGAACCCGTCGAGGCACGCCAGCGCCGTGGCGTATGGCATGTGGGTGTGCAGGATCACCTTGGCGTGCGGCACGAGCCGGTGCAGGTGAGCGTGCAGGAACCACGCCGTCGGGTCGGCGCGCTCGTCGGCGGCCTCACCGGCCTTGGTGGCGTCGAGCCGCAGCAACGACGACGGTGTGATGCGGGAGAAGTGAGCACCACGGGCGTTGAGGAGGAACTCGGTGTCGCTGCCGGGCAGCAGGGCACTGAAGTGGTTCGCCACCCCCTCGTGGAGGCCGAGTCGCGCCGTCCAGCGGAAGGCCGCTGCCAATCGACGTCGCTGCTCGGCTTCTGTCACTCCAGTTCCTCCGGGAATCCGGGAGCACGCAGGTCGGTGTCGAGGGCGTCCTCCAGCAACTTCACGACCTGGCTCGACCAGGCGTCCCCACCGTACTGCGAACGGGCACGGATGAACGTCTGCATGGTCTGGCCGGCGAGATCGAGCGGCACACCGAAGCGACGACCGAACTCCATCGCGAAGCCGAGGTCCTTGACGGCGAGGTCCATCGTGAAGTTGATGTTGTACGAGCCGTTGAGGATGACCTGACCCTCGGTCTCGTGGACGAAGCTGTTCCCCGACGAGTTGAGGATCGCATAGAACGACTTGGTGAGGTCGAGGCCACCACGCTTGGCGAGCATCAGCGCTTCACCCACCGACACGAGGTTGATGAAGGCGAGCATGTTGGTGATCACCTTGATGACCGCAGCGCTTCCGAGCGGGCCCATGTAGAGCACCGGATTGCCGATCACGGCGAGCAGGTCCTCCACCTTGGCGAAGACGTCCTCGTCGCCGCCGACGAGCACGGTGATGTCGCCTGCGGCGGCCTTGTGCACGCCACCGGTCACCGGCGACTCGAGCATCGTGACGCCACGCTCGGCGCAGATGGCCGAGAGACGGATCGTCTCCTCCTGGTCGTTGGTGCTGTTGTCGATCCAGATCGTCCCGGGAGCGGCGCCTTCGAGGATGCCGTTCGGCCCGCAGACCACAGCGTCGATCGCACGCGGCGACGGGAGGCAGGTGAAGACCACGTCACTGGCGGCAGCGACGTCCTTGGCCGAGTCGGCCCACGCTGCACCCTTGGCGAGCAGGGGCTCGGCGATCGCCTTGTTGAGGTCGGTGACGGTCACGTGGTGACCGGCCTTCAGGAGACTGTGGGCGAGGTGGAAGCCGAGGTTGCCGAGGCCGACATAGCCGACGCGGCGGGGCGAGGAGGCGGTGGTCATCGGAACAGTCTCACCCCTCGCCGAGACCCCGACAAGCGAAGGGTTGCGGCCCTGAGCAGTACCTCCGTTCCGGCTCGCCGCCTTCCGGGGCTATCGTGCGCATCGTGCGCGCCGGACTCCCCTCCCTCCTCGACCTCGAGGCGTTCGAGGCCGCGGCGCGTCACGGCAGCTTCGTGGCGGCCGCCGCCGAGTTGCACCTGACCCCGTCGGCGATCAGCCACCGGGTCAAGTCGCTCGAGCGGCACCTCGGGGTCTCGCTCTTCCACCGCATGGCCCGCCGCATCGAGCTCACCGAGCACGGACGCGGTTTCCTTCCGAGCGTCTCGCGGGCCTTCGACGAGCTCACCGTGTCGACGGTCGGGATGTTCGGCTGGGGCAAGTCGGGCCGGCGGATCAACGCCCGTGTCCCGATCTCGTACGCCGTCACCTGCGTCGCACCGCGCCTGCACGAGTTCACCTCGGCCAATCCCGGCCTCGAGGTGCGGATGGTCTCGGCGATCTGGGCCGACACACTCGCCCCCGAGGACGTCGAGGTCGACGTGCGCTACGGCGACGGCACGTGGCCCGGCCACCGCGCCGAACTCCTCCAGACGGAGAGCGCGACGGTCGTCTGGGCGCCTGCGTTCGAGAAGCGGGTCGGCCGCATCCGCTCGCTCGAGCAGCTCGCCCAGCATCCCCGAGTCCACGTCCTCGGGCTCGAGGACCTCTGGGCCAAGGCCCTCGACGAGCGCGACATCGTCCGCTCGGCCGACGACATCACCGTCGACACCTCGCTCGCCGCCCTCGAGATCGCCTCGGCCGGCCAGCACAGCGCCGTGGTGCTCACCCGCTTCGCTGCCCGGCATCTCGCCGAGGGCCGGCTGCGCTCGCTCTCGACCGCCGAGGTCGCCATCGACGGCGCGCACTACCTCGTGACGCCGTCCGACCGGACGTCGGTGAGCGCCGACGCCCTGCTGTTCATCGACTGGCTACGCACGCTCTAGCGACTCGGTTCGCCTGGCCGTTCGCGACCCAGCCCGGGAACGAGCCAGCCCGACAACGACAAGGCCCGGGAACGACACAGGCCGCCGGCACCCCACCGAGGTGGGACACCGGCGGCCCGGATCGAGTTCGAGTGGAACGGCTCAGCCGATCCAGGCGCTCCAGACAGCCTCGTTCTCCGAGACCCACTGCTGGGCAGCGGCATCCGCAGCCATGCCGTCACCGTCCATCAGGGCGGCGATCGACGCCTGCTGGTCGGTGGTGAGCTGCATCTTCGAGAGCATTCCGAACACCGCGGCGTTCTTGGCCTCGAGGCCGGCGTTGGCGGCCTTGTAGAGCAGGTCGACCGGGTAGTCGCAGGCGTACATGCCGTCACCAGCCGCCGCCGAGGCGAGGCAGGCGTCGGTCACGTCGGGCAGCTTGACCTCGACCATCTCGACACGCGACTGCTTCCAGTGCGGCTTCCAGAGCTGGAGCAGGACCGGCTTCTGGTCGGCGACCGACTGGTCGATGGCGGTCAGGAGGGCAGCCTCGGAACCGGCGACCACGTACTTCAGCGGGAGGCCGAGGTTCGCGATGATCTGCTCGTCGTAGGTGACGTACGAGGGGTCGCCCATGAGGAACTGACCGAGCTCGCCGGTCTCGGCGGTGGCGAACAGGCCGGCGAGGGCCGGGTCCTGGAAGCCTTCCCAGGTCGCGAGCTCAGGGTGCTCGTCGACGATGAACTTCGGCACGTACCAGCCGATCTTGGCCTCCGGGCCGAGCAGACCGAGGTCGACGACCGACCCCTTGCCGGTCACGTAGGTCTCGTAGTCAGCGGCGTGACCCGACGGCCACACCTCGAGCGTGACGTCGAGGCTGCCGTCGTCGAGGCCGACCCAGGTGGCGTTCTCGTCGAGCTCGACGAGTTCGACCGGTGTCCCGAGTTCGCACTCGATGACGATCTTGGCCACGTTGGCGTTGGCGATCGAGCCCGACCACGGGTTGACCGCGATCTTGATGGCATCGCCGCTGGTGGCGCACTCGTCACCCGCTGCTGCCGTGGTCTCGGCACCAGCAGGCTCGGTGGTCGCGGTCTCGGTGTCGTCACCGCAGGCGGCGAGACCGAGTGCGAGCGCAGCGCCGGCGAGGAACACCCGGCGCGTCGTCGACAGGTTGATCATTGCTTTCCCCCTTGTGGCGACGTGGTGTCACGTCCCCACGCTTGTGTGATGCGATCGAGCATGATCGCCAGCAACACGATACTCACTCCGCCACCCACACCTTGGCCCAACTTGATGAGGGGCTTGGCGGTCGCCTCGTAGGCGACGAGGCCCAGGGCCCCGGCTCCCACGAGTGCGGCGATGATCACGGTGGCCAGGACCATCATCAGCGTCTGGTTGATCCCGAGCAGGATCGCCCGACGGGCCAGCGGGAGTTGGACCATGCGCATCTCCTGCCGGCGGGTCGCCCCGAACGAGATCGCCGCCTCTCGGGGTGACCACGGAACCTCACGCATGCCAAGAGCCGTGAGCCGGATACAGGGCGGCACGGCATAGATCACACAGGCCACGACACCCGCGGCCCGACCCACGGAGAAGAGGAACACCACCGGCAGCAGGTAGACGAACTGCGGCAGCACCTGGGCGATGTCGAGGAAGGGGCGCAGGGCGGCGTCGACACGATCACTGCGACCGGCGAGGATCCCGAGCGGGAGGGCGATCAGCACGCTGATGACGATCGCCACGAGTACCTGGCTCAGCGTGTCCATCGCGAGGTCCCACATCGGGACCGTCCCGGTTCCCCCGGGAATCCCGCCGAGGGCTCCGATGAGCAGCAGGCACACCGCCACCGTCCCAGCGAGCCGCCATCCCTTGCTCAGCCAGCCGATGAAGGCGAACAGGACGACGACCAGCAGCCACGGGAGCCAGAGCAGGAGCTCCTTGATCGGGTCGAGGATGCGGATCACGAGGAAGTCGCTGATCGACTGCGT
>JBEBDM010000177.1:0-3385 GCA_041156905.1 Actinomycetota bacterium
CGGCGCGCATCCCCTTCCCGCTCCTCCACGTCGACACCGGCCACAACTTCCACGAGGTCATCGACTACCGCGACAAGCGAGTCGCCGAGCTCGGCATCGAACTCCTGGTCGGCAGCGTCCAAGACGACATCGACGCCGGTCGGGTGGTCGAGGACACGAGCCCGCGTGCGAGCCGTAACCGGCTCCAGACCGCCACGCTGCTGCGCAGCATCGAGGAGGGCCGGTTCGACGCCGTGTTCGGCGGTGCCCGCCGCGACGAGGAGAAGGCCCGTGCCAAGGAGCGCATCTTCTCCCTCCGTGACGAGTTCGGTCAGTGGGACCCCAAGGCACAGCGCCCCGAGCTCTGGAGCCTCTACAACACCCGTCACCGCAAGGGCGAGCACCTCCGGGTGTTCCCGCTGAGCAACTGGACCGAACTCGACATCTGGCGGTACATCGCCGAGGACGAGATCGAGATCCCGAGCATCTACTACGCCCACCGCCGACAGGTCGTGCAGCGCGACGGCATGCTCATCGCCGTCACGCCGTTCATCACCATCGAGCCGCAGGAGACCGCGTACGAGGAACTGGTGCGCTTCCGCACCGTCGGCGATGCCACCTGCACCGGTGCCGTCGAGTCGGATGCGGCCACCGTCTGGGACGTCATCGACGAGGTCTCGGCCACGCGCATCACCGAGCGCGGCGCCACCCGTGCCGACGACCGCATCAGCGAGGCCGGCATGGAAGACCGCAAGAAGGAGGGCTACTTCTGATGAGCGAGCTGCTCCGCTTCGCCACCGCCGGATCCGTCGACGACGGCAAGTCGACCCTCATCGGTCGCCTCCTCTACGACTCGAAGAGCATCTTCGAGGACCAGCTCGAGTCGGTCGAGCGCGTCAGCCGCGAGCGCGGCGAGGACTACACCAACCTCGCCCTCCTCACCGACGGCCTGCGCGCCGAGCGCGAGCAGGGCATCACCATCGACGTCGCCTACCGCTACTTCGCCACTCCCAAGCGCAAGTTCATCATCGCCGACACCCCCGGCCACGTTCAGTACACCCGCAACATGGTCACCGGCGCGAGCACGGCCGACGTCGCGCTCATCCTTGTCGACGCTCGCAACGGAGTGCTCGAGCAGAGCCGTCGTCACGCCTTCCTCTCCTCGCTCCTCGGCATCCGCCACCTCGTCGTGTGCGTCAACAAGATGGACCTCGTCGACTGGAGCCAGGCACGCTTCGAGGAGATCCGCAACGAGTTCCGCGAGTTCGCCACCCGTCTCGAGGTCCACGACCTCACGTTCATCCCGATGTCGGCGCTGAAGGGCGACAACGTCGTCGATGGCAGCGAGAACATGCCGTGGTACCACGGTCAGCCGCTGCTCGAACTGCTGGAGAACATCCACATCGCCAGCGACCGCAACCTCATGGACTCACGGTTCCCCGTGCAGTACGTGATCCGCCCGATGCAGCACGAGTACCACGACTACCGCGGCTTCGCCGGAACGGTGGCAGGTGGCGTGTTCCGCGTCGGTGACGAGGTCATGGTCCTCCCGAGTGGGCGCTCCTCGACCATCTCCGCGATCGACACCCACGGTGGGTCACTGCAGGAGGCGTACGCGCCGATGGCCGTGACCATCCGTCTCGCCGACCAGGTCGACATCTCGCGCGGCGACATGCTCTGCCGCCCCCACAACGCCCCCACCGTGTCGCAGGAACTCGACGCCACCGTGTGCTGGATGAGCGACACCGCCACCCTCGAGCAGGGTCGACGCTACGTGCTCAAGCACACGACCCGCACGACCCGCGCCTCGGTGGTCGAGCTGCAGTACCGGCTCGACGTCAACACCCTCCACCGCGACGAGGAGGTCACCAGCCTCTCGCTCAACGAGATCGGCCGCATCCGTCTGCGCACCCAGACCCCGGTCTTCTTCGACGAGTACCGCCGCAACCGCGTGACGGGCAGCTTCATCCTCGTCGACGAGTCGAGCGGCAACACCGTCGCCGCGGGAATGCTGCGCGAGGCCCCCGCCAAGCCCACGACCACGCCGGCCTCGAGCCCGAACGTCGTGTGGCAGTCGGGCACGGTCAGCCGTGAGCAGCGCTGGGACGCCCTCGGCCACGCCGGCGCCACCGTGTGGCTCACCGGTCTGAGCGGGTCGGGCAAGAGCACCGTCGCCAGCGAGCTCGAGCGCATGCTGCTCGAGGCCGGACGCTCGGCGTTCATGCTCGATGGCGACAACCTGCGCTACGGGCTCAACGCCGACCTCGGCTTCAGTGCGGCCGACCGCACGGAGAACGTCCGGCGTGTGGGCGAGGTCGCCAAGTTGTTCGCCGATGCCGGCACGGTGGCCATCGTCCCGGTCATCAGTCCCTACGCCGCCGACCGCGATCGCGTCCGACGGATCCACGAGGCGGCCGGCCTCGAGTTCATCGAGGTGTTCGTCGACACGCCGCTCGAGGAGTGCGAGCGGCGCGACCCGAAGGGCCTCTACAAGCGGGCCCGCGCCGGGGAGATCGCCGGCTTCACCGGCATCGACGATCCCTACGAGGAGCCGCTCACGCCCGAGCTCATCCTCCGACCCGTCGACGGTTCGGCTGCCGAGCAGGCCCAGCGGATCATCACCCTCATCCAGCAGCGCCAGCGCTGATCAGTCGGCGTGCCGTGCGCACGTCGACAACACGAGCCGCGCGGTCGCGTCGACGTCGACGCCCGTCCATCCGACGTCGCGCGAGCCGTTCGGACGGTTCCACACACGCGGCTCACCTCCGACGAGTGCATGTCGACGGAGGTCGAGCTTCTGCACCCTGTTGATCACCTCGAAGTTCGGGCTGTCGTGTCGGGTCAGGATGTCGACCGTCCCCCGGAAGCCGCTCAGCAGGAGTAGGACGTGGAACGCCGACCCCTCGATCCCGGCGACGTGGTCGGCCATCGAGAGCACGGCGATCTGCTCGGCGACCGTCATCCGTTCGGGGTGGACGACCGTCCAGCCCTCCTCCTCGAGACGCGACTCGATCGCCGGCTCCTCGTCGACACCACCGATCTCTCCGAGAGCGCTCCGGCTCAACCAGACGTGGGTCCCCGAACCGGGCCGGCGCTCAGGCGCCCGCGACACCGCGAGTCGGTCGAGGAACCACGGGTGCATGTAGCGATGGACCTCGAAGCCCTGGTCGGCCACGAGCAAGGACCCGACCTCGAGAGCACCGTCAACGGCGTCGAGGATCCGCCGATGAGGACCCACCCCGACGAGATCCGCGAGCTCGGTCATCCACGGCCGCCACTCACGCCCCGTCGCCGCGATCCAGACGACCGGCACGTCGGGGTCGACGCCGTCGAACCACAGCCGGCCGAGGCTCTCGAGCAGGAAGTGACCGAAGTGGTCGTAGACGAACCCACCGAACACCGCCGA
>JBEBDM010000178.1:0-3396 GCA_041156905.1 Actinomycetota bacterium
ACTCGCCGAATACTCCAGCGCTTCCTCGAGGCCCATCGACGAGCCGCGGAGCGTGTCGCGTAGGTCGTCGAGCCACTTCGAGATCCCCTCCACGCGGGCCCGTTCCTCCTCTGCCTCGCGATCGCTCATGAGCGGGCCCCACATCACCACCCCGACCCACGAGACGATCGCAAGGACCGGCCAACGTGACACCAGAAGGACGAGAAGGGCCACGACGCTGGCCACGATGAACGACCGGGATGACTGACCAGCGATGGCACCCGGACCGACGCGTCGAGTCCCGAGTCGCACCGGGCGCGTTCGTCCCGAGAGCCCGGCGCCGAACGCAACGAGGGCTCCACCGACGAGTCCCATGGTCGCGATCGCCACCATCAGCGGGGGCACGTTCATCGCGACCTCCGCCCACTGGGCACGACCCGCATCGCGACGGCATCGTCCTGCTGCGGGAGCCAGGCTGTTGCGTCGAAGTCCGGATCCGCATGGGTGAGACGCTCGAGCATCGGCCGCTGGGGGGCACTCGTCGGCACCGCATCACCGCCGCTCACGGCCGGTGCGAACAATCGGTGGACCACGAACCGCGCGCCATCCTCCTCCACTCCCGGCGCCACGATCTCCGTCACGCGACGTCCACGACGGTTGTCGCCGTCGACATGAACCACGAGGTCGACACTGCGGTACACCTGCCAGCGAGCTGTTCGGAGTTCGACTCCCGTGTGGAAGGCGATGAGTTCAGCGAGCCGTTCGATGCCGTCGCGCGCCGAGCCGCCGTGCACCGTCGCCATTGCTCCCTGGCCGATCGACATGGCCTGGACGAGAGCGCCCGACTCGGCGCCACGCACCTCGCCCACCACGATCCAGTCAGCACGAGTGCGCAGGGCGGGGATCATCATCGCCTCGCACGAGATCCCCACGCCATCGGAGGTGCTCGGGAGGCGCGCTTGGTACGCATGCACGTAGGGGTGGCGGCCGAGTGCTGCGACGTTGAGCTCGAAGTCGGTCTCGACCGTCACGATCACGTCATCCGCACTGATCTCGTGCACCAGCGATCGAAGGAGTGTCGTCTTGCCTGCACCCATTCGTCCGCAGATCACGACGTTGAGGTCAGCAGCGACCGCGGCGCGCAGCAGCCGGACTGCGGAGGCAGGAAGCATCCCCCGACCGACGAGATCGTCGAGCGACGAGCCGAACACCGATGCGCGTCGGATCGTGACCAAGGGTCGTTGCACGACATCGAAGCCCTCGCCGTGGAAGCGGACTCCCGCCTCGAGTTCCAGATCGACGAACGGGTTCTCTCGGTTGAAGGGTCGACGTCGCGCAGTGGCCGTGTCGTAGATGATCCGCTCGAGATCGCGATCGCGCCGAACGAGTGGCGGGAGCATCTGGTGGCTCCCGTCGGCCCGCTCCACACGCACCGGATCGGATCCGAAGACGAGCACATCGGTCACCATCGGGTCGCGGAGGACGTTGAGCAGTCGGGGGAGGCCGAAGACCTCCGACACCACGAGGTCGACGAGGAGTGCACGGGTCTCGGCGTCGAGTGGATCTGCCCGACGTTCGGCCCGCTGGCGCTCGAGCTCGGGAAGGACGACACGTTCGAGGACATCACGGGTCGCCCGCTCACGCAGCTCCCGCTCCGCGACCGATTCGTCGCGAGCCGGCACCGGCAGGCGCTCGCCCCACTGGCGACGGGTCTCGAGCACCAACTGGTCGATGTCGTCGATCACGGCGTCACCACCGGAAGACCGACGAGCACGAGTTGGTCGTTGGCGGACCACCGAGCGACGTCGACAGAGGACGACGCCGGGACGGCGAGGGTCACGTCGAGATAGCCGTCATCCGTGAGCACGGCATCGATCACCCGCACCGGGATCGCCTCGTCGGTCGACGATGGAGGTGCGGCAGCGGGAATCGATCCACCCGTCACCACCGGATCTCCCATGCCATCAGACTCCCCGCCACCGCTCGGGAGGAGGTCGAGGCCGCTCGCCAGTTCGGCGGCCAGGGCGAGGTCACCCGGCGCGAGGCCAGCCGGGAAATGACCCGGGCTGAGACGGGCGCCCACGCTGTACTCATCGGAGTCGAGGTCGGTACCGTCGCGCCACATTCCGACCTGGACGAGGACACCCGCCGCGGCATCACGAGCAGCGATCCGACCGACGAGGTCGTCGAGGGCACTGGCTGGCACGAGCCCTTCGACGCCCGGGTCGATCGCCACCCCCGTGATCGCGAAGTCGTCGGCCACGAAGGTCTGGCCGGCACGGACGTCGCGCTCCATCCGCACGACGTCGGTCCGACCCGATGCAGCGGACAGCGCCCACGTGACGAGAACACCGGCGAGGATGACCAACGCTCCGCCGAGGGCGAACCACTGGGTCCGACCCGACCCACCCGTCGGCCGACGGAGCAACGACCCACCACTCACGACATCCACCAACCCTTCGTTCCAAGCACCACGATCCAGCCGACGAGGAGAGACGGGCCCAACGCGAGGCGGGAGCGGTGAGTCACGAGCCCGATGACCGCCGCAGTCAACGCTCCAGCGGCGATGGCGAGCGGCCCGAGGACAAGGGCCACTGATCCGCAGCCCATCCCGACCACTGTGGACGCCTTCACATCGCCCATGCCCACCCCGCGTCGCACATGGACGACCAACATCATCGAGCCGCAGACCAGACCGCCCAGCAGACAGCCGAGGAACGCCGGGGTTTCACCGCCGACGATCGCGGCAGTGAGCGCCGCGAGCGCAGCTAGTGCGAGAAGGCGGTTCGGGAGCCGGAACTCTCGGACGTCGACCACTGCTGCACCGACGAGAAGCCAACCACTCACCCCGAGAAAGATCGAATGTGCGACCGATTGCGTCGCCGTGATGGACACGATGGCCACGAGGAACAGGCCACAGATCGCCACGATCCGGCCGATGCCACCAAGCGCTCTGACCGCATGCCCGGCGCGCGCGACCGTGGTAATCGCCACCCGTTCGGAATCCGGTTGGACCACGATCATTGGTCGACACCCCCATGTCGAACGCCGATGTTTGGCCGCACACTTAGCACATCTGGACAGGCCCGAAATCCAGCGACTGGATGAGCGTGTTGGTGGCGGCATCGTTCCATGCCTGCTCTGGGCACACCGACCCGGCCCCGACGGAAACCAGAACCCCAAGATCTCGGTACGAATAGTTCCGGAATCCGGGACGATCTGCGCCGAGATCGGTGGGGTTGGCGGTGGGGTGACCGGACAATGGGCGGGCGGTACGCGAAGGTGACACAGCGGGCATGGACAACTTGGAGGAACCATGTTCGTTCGCGCCATTGGCAGGTATCTCGGCTTCTCGTCCGAGAACCATCCGGCTGAATCACAGGACGCCCACGCCGTCGATCAGTCCGATCCTCCGAG
>JBEBDM010000179.1:0-3845 GCA_041156905.1 Actinomycetota bacterium
CGGCGAGCCGGGTCGCCCGTTCGACGACCAGCGGAGCCTCGACGGGTGCGGCTCGCGGGATCAGGTCCGCCTCGTGGAGTCCGACGAGCATCCGCATCGTCAGCTCGGCCATCGGCGCGTAGGTCACGTTCGAGAGAGCGATCACGCCGACGCCCCGACCGGCGACCCAGCGCATGTTGGACCCGTAACCGGGGAGCCCTCCCGAGTGTCCGACGATCATGCCGATCGACGGATCGTCGAACTGGCGGAGTCCGAACCCGTAGCCGGCGGGGGCGCGTCGACCCGCCACGGTCGACCAACTTGAGTAGTTCTGGACGCGCTGCATCTCGCGCCGCGACGAGGCGGCGAGCCACCGATCAGCCGGGTGACTCGGTGGTTCGGCGAGGTTCGCGGCGTCGAGCCAGACGACCCAGCGAGCGAGGTCGGAGACGGTGGTCCACAAGCCACCCATCGGGGCGATCTCGCCGTCACCGAGTGGCGCCATCCCGTCGTCGACGAGCACCCCGTCGCGCACCCTGTGCGGCCGGGCCCAACGCCGGCCGACGGGTTCGACCCACGTGGTCGAGTTCATGCCGAGCGGACCGAGCAGTCGCTCGTCGACGTGCTCCCGGACGCGGGTCCCGGTGATCTCGGCGACCACCCGGCCGATGACGCCGAAGCCGAGGTTCGAGTACTCGAAGGCGTCACCCGTGCGGACGGCGAAGCCCACTCCGCTGGCCAGCACCGCGTCGAGCTCGGCGGTGTCGATGTCGAGGTGCCGATCGGCCCACGGGTCGTCGGTCGCCATCCCAGCCGACATCGACATGAGGTGCCGGAGGGTGATGCGTGGCGAACCGGCCGGCCCGTTCAGGGCTCCGAGCGACGGCAGGGTGTCGGCCACCGGGCGGTCGAGGTCGAGGACCCCCTCGTCGCGTAGCGACAGGACCGCCGCACACGTGAAGCTCTTGGTCATCGAGGCGATGCGGTAGACGGTGTCGCAGGTCGGCGTCTCGGGCCCAGAACCTGGCTCGGACGCAGGCCCGGCGACGTCGATGACGCCCTCGCCGCCGTGCTCGACGAGCACCCCGTCGCGCACCAGACCCCACGCCACGCCGGGGCACGGATGGGTGGCGACCACGTCCGCGGCGGGGTTCCTCAGTTCGTCCATGGTGGCCTAGTCTGGCGGCTCGCACACCACATTGCCGCGAACGGCACGTCGACACGGGTGCGTCGAGAAGGGGATCTCGCCATGGCCATGACTCCGGTCCAGAGCACGATGATGGACGACTACCAGCTCACCTTGCTGCCGCTCTACAGGTTCGGCCGTCAGGTGCACGCCAACAGCAAGGTGATCACGTTCACCGGTGCCGAGGGCGATGCCGGGTACGTCGAGAGCACGTTCGCCCAGGTCGCCGATCGCGCCGACCAGCTGGCCAACGCACTGGCCCATCTCGGTGTGAAGCCGGGCGATCGGGTCGGCACCTTCCTCTGGAACAACCAGACGCACATGGAGGCGTACCTCGCCATCCCGTGCATGGGCGCTGTGCTGCACACCCTCAACATCCGCCTGTTCCCCGAGCAGCTCGCCTACGTGATCAACCACGCCGACGACAAGGTGATCATCGTCGACGCCTCGCTCGCCCCGCTCTTGGCGCGCGTGAAGGACCAGATCCCGAACGTGCAGCACATCATCGTGAAGGGCCCTGGCGATGCCAGCGTGCTCGGCGAGGGTCTGCTCGACTACGACACGCTGCTCGCTGCCGAGCCCACCTGCTACGACTACCCCGAGGTCGAGGAGCGCACCGGCGCGGCGATGTGTTACACGAGCGGCACGACGGGCAACCCCAAGGGTGTGATGTACAGCCACCGCAGTACGTACATGCACTCGTTGCTCGTCACGAGCACGGCGAACATCGCGCTGAGCGAGACCGACCGCATGCTGGTGATCGTCCCGATGTTCCACGCCAACGCGTGGGGTACGCCGTACGCGGCGTGGATGATCGGCGCCGACCTCGTCTTCCCGCAGCAGTTCCTCCAGGCCGGCCCGCTCTCGCGGGTCATCGCCGACACCAAGCCGACGCTCACCGGTGCCGTGCCGACGGTGCTCAACGACCTCCTGCACAACGCGCCGGGCACCGACATGAGCAGCCTGCGTCTGGTGATGTGCGGTGGCTCGGCGGTGCCGCGTGGCCTGATCGACGGCTACCACAGCACCTTCGGCGTGCCGGTGGTACAGGGCTGGGGCATGACCGAGACCAGCCCGGTCTGCGCGATCGGCCACCCGCCCAAGGAGATGGCCGGACTCTCCGAGACCGACTGGCGCGTGAAGACCGGCCGCATCATCCCCGGTGTCGAGCTGCGCATCACCGACGACGACGGTGCCGTGCAGCCGTGGGACGGCGAGGCGCTCGGTGAGATCGAGGTGCGCGGCTCGTGGATCACGGCGAGCTACTACAACGTCGACGACCCGGAGAAGTTCCACGACGGCTGGCTGCGCACCGGCGACGTGGCGAGCGTCCTCCCGAACGGCTACGTGATGATCAGCGATCGCGCCAAGGACGTCATCAAGTCGGGTGGTGAGTGGGTCAGCTCGGTCGACCTCGAGAACACGATCATGGGTCACCCGGCCGTGCTCGAGGCTGCCGTCATCGGCGTGCCCGACGATCGCTGGGACGAGCGTCCGATGGCGTGCGTGGTCCTCAAGCCCGGTGCCGAGGCCACGGCCGAGGAACTGCGTGGCTGGCTCCTGGAGCGGACCACGAAGTTCTGGGTGCCCGAGCGCTGGACGTTCATCACCGAGGTGCCCAAGACCAGCGTCGGCAAGTTCGACAAGAAGGTCCTGCGCGCCCGCAACGAACAGGGCGAACTCACCGTCGAGAAGCTCGCCTAGATCCCACCCCCGATCTCCACCCCCGATCTCCGGCGTATGTGTGCCGGTTTCCGACACACATACGCCGGAGATCGGTGGGGTGTCGGTGGGGTGTCGGTGGGGTCGTCCGGATTCAGATGCGTTCGAGGTCGGCGCCGTCGAAGAGGGGTGTCACATCCCACTCGTCGCGGTCAGCGCGCAGCGCGTCGTCCGAGGGTCGCTCATGCGGTCCCGACGTCGCCGCGGCGATGATCGCGGGGAGCAGACGCGCGTCGCTCGAGGAGTTGAGGAACAACTCGGGCCGCGAGAGCGTGAAGGCCACGGCGCGCTCGAGTGCGGGGCCGGCCGGGAGCGGCTCGTACCACGAGAACCTCGGACCCTGGTGTTGGTCGTCCCAGCGCCGACGGGCCACCGACTTGATGGTCTGGATGGCGACGCCGCGCTCGACGCAGGTTGCCACGAGCCGCTCGAAGTCGACGGCGTACTGGGGGTTCGACATCATCGCCGAGTTGTGCGGCGCGAGCACCGAGTCGTAGGGGAAGCGCTCGAGACTGCGCAGGTGCATCGACGGGATGCGCGTGCCGTGGCCGGTCACGCCGATGAAGCGGACCAGACCCTCGTCGCGGGCCTGGACGAGCGCCTCGAGGGCACCCCCGGCGGAGTGGGCCGTCTCCCACTCGTCGGGCTCGACGAGGTTGTGCAACTGGATGAGGTCGACCGAGTCGACACCCATCCGCTCCAGCGAACGCTCGAGCTCGGAGCGAGCGGCGTCGGCCGTGCGCTGACCGGTCTTGGTCGCGAGGAAGACATCGGCCCGGTGGCGGGCGAGGAACGGGCGGAGCCGGACCTCGGAGTCGCCGTAATCGGCCGCCGTGTCGACGTGGTCGATACCGGCCGGGAGGAGGGTGGCGAGGGTCGCGTCGGCGCGCTCCTGTGACATCCCACCGAGTGCGGCCGCCCCGAAGATCACCCGGCTCGAGACGTGTCCGGTCGAACC
>JBEBDM010000180.1:0-2592 GCA_041156905.1 Actinomycetota bacterium
CCGGCCGTTGGGTGCCTCGAAGGCCACCCACGCGCCCTCGGCGCTGCCGTCGAGGGCCTTGCCGAGGGGCGACTCGGGGCTGATGATGTCGAGGGTCGAGTCGGAGGCCTTCTCCTCGGGATGCCCGACGAGGTACTTCTCGGCGTCGCTGTCGGAGTCGCCCTCGTAGACGATCGTGACGATCGTGCCCGGGCAGACGGTGCCGTCGGCGGCGGGACTCACGACGACGTGGTTGTCGGGGTCGAGGTAGTGCTCGAGCACCCGGATGCGGGACTCCATGTGGCCTTGCTCGTCCTTGGCGGCGTGGTAGTCGCCGTTCTCCTTGAGATCGCCGAGGAGGCGGGCGGCCTCGATCTTGTTCGCCACCTCGATACGGCCGCGCGTCGTGAGGTCGTAGTGCTCCGCGGTCAGGCGGGCGTGGGTCCTCGGGGTGAAGTGGTGCGTCGCTGCCATGGCCCGAGAAGCGTACCGGCGGGCTCTTGGACGTGAGACGCGGAGAGGCAGGTTGGGGGCTCGAACCGCTACCGTGTCGCCCTTATGGCACATCGCATCGCAGTCATCGGCGGCGACGGGATCGGTCCCGAGGTCACCGCCGAGGCCCTGAAGGTCGTCCGCGCCGCCGGCGTCGACATCGACACCACCGACTTCGATCTCGGCGGGGCGCGCTACCTGCGCGACGGCGAGATCCTGAGCGACGCGACGCTGTCGCAGTTGCGGGCCTTCGACGCCATCCTCCTCGGCGCTGTCGGTACCCCCGAGGTGCCCCCGGGAGTGATCGAGCGCGGTCTGCTGCTCAAAATGCGCTTCGAGCTCGACCTCTACGTCAACCAGCGCCCGTTCATCGGCACCGCGCCCGGCGGCAGCGTGCCCCACGACTTCGTGGTGATCCGCGAGAACACCGAGGGGCCGTACGTGGGCGAGGGTGGCGTGCTGCGCAAGGGCACCCCGCACGAGGTCGCCACGCAGGGTTCTGTCAACACCCGGATGGGTGCCGAGCGGGCCTGTCGCTACTCCTTCGAGCTGGCCATGACCCGTCGCAAGCACGTCACGCTGGTGCACAAGACCAACGTGCTGACCTTCGCCGGCGATCTCTGGCAGCGGGCGTTCGACGCCGTGGCTGCCGAGTACCCGGAGGTGTCGACGGGCTACAACCACGTCGACGCGGCCTGCATCTACTTCGTGCAGGACCCGCAGCGCTACGACGTGATCGTCACCGACAACCTGTTCGGCGACATCCTCACCGACCTCGGCGGTGCGGTGAGCGGCGGGATCGGCCTCGCCAGCAGTGCCAACCTCAACCCGGCCCGCACCGGCCCGAGCATGTTCGAGCCCGTCCACGGCTCCGCACCCGACATCGTCGGGACCGGCAAGGCCAACCCGACCGCGGCGATTCTGTCGGCAGCGCTCATGCTCGACTTCCTCGGCGAGTCGGCAGCCGCCGACCGCGTCCGGGCGGCCTGTGCCGACCCGGTGAGCGGCTCGACCTCCGAGATCGGGACGCAGATCGCCGCCCGCCTCGGCGCCTGACACGCACGCAGCACGCACAGCACACGACAACGACCCACGAGAACGACCCACGAGAGCAGCAGGGAAGAACGATGCCCATCACCACCACCCCGAAGATCTGGATGAACGGCGAGCTCGTCGACTGGGACAAGGCCCAGACGCACGTGCTGACGCACACGCTGCACTACGGCACTGGCGTGTTCGAGGGCATCCGCGCCTACGAGACTGCGGATGGTCCGGCCGTGTTCCGCCTCACCGACCACATGGTGCGGCTGCACAACTCGGCCAAGATCGTCGGGATGGAGATCCCCTACTCGGTGGAGGAGCTCGTCCAGGCGGTCAAGGACACGGTGCGCAGCACCGGCCTGCCCAGCTGCTACGTCCGTCCGCTGGCCTACTACGGCTACGGCGAGATGGGTCTCAACACCCTGCCGTGCAGCGTCGATGTCGCGATCGCCTGCTGGCCGTGGGGTGCGTACCTCGGTGACGACGCCGTCAACAAGGGCGTCCGGATGAAGATCTCGTCCTGGACCCGCCACGACCACAACACGATGCCGCCGGCCGCCAAGACCGTCGGCAACTACGTGAACAGCTCGCTCGCCAAGGTCGAGGCCCTCAAGGCCGGCTACGACGAGGCGATCATGCTCGCCCCGAACGGCCTCGTCGCCGAGTGCACCGGCGAGAACATCTTCGCCGTCCGCAACGGGACGATCCTCACGCCGCCGATCTCGGCCGGCGCTCTCGAGGGCATCACCCAGAACTCGGTGGCGCGCATCGCCCGCGACCTCGGCTTCGACCTGCGTGTCGACAACATCGCCCGCAGCGACCTGTACATCGCTGAGGAGATCTTCGTGTGCGGCACCGCCGCCGAGGTCAGCTCGGTGAACAGCGTCGACGACCGTGCCATCCCGTGCCCGGGGCCCAAGACCAAGGCGATCGCCGACATCTACGCCCAGGCGGTGCGCGGCCAGGAAGACCGCTACAAGGACTGGTGCGAACTGGCTGTGTGAGGTCGGCTCACACCGCAGCGTCCCGTCGTCGGGCGGCCATCCCCGCCAGGCGGCCCGTTGGTCGGGGGGAGGGGTC
>JBEBDM010000181.1:0-15527 GCA_041156905.1 Actinomycetota bacterium
CTTCGACACCATCGCCCTCGGCGACCAGCGGCTCGTCATCGCCCAGCTCGTCCTCACGCTCACCGACACGCGTAACGTCGGTCAGGTCGCCTTCGACCGCACCGTCCCGCTGCCGAGTGGAGAGCTCGCCGATCCCGGCGCGCCGCTCACCAAGGTCGACTTCCAGGACCTGCTGGCCACCACCAGCGGCGGCGGCTGACCGACCGGCGTCCCGTGCGCCGATAGCGTGGCCATTCCCATGCGCAGCGGATTCGTCACCCTCGTCGGCCGACCCAACGTCGGCAAGAGCACACTCGTCAACGCGATGTGCGGCCAGAAGGTGAGCATCGTCAGCGACAAGCCGCAGACCACGCGCACCCGCGTCAGGGGTGTGCTCACCACTGACGACGCACAACTCGTCTTCGTCGACACCCCCGGCCTCCACAAGCCGGTCACCGCGCTCGGTGAACGGGTCAACGCCACGGCCCTCGACAGCCTCGAGGACGTCGACGTCGTGTGCTTGGTGATCGATGCCACCAAGCCGTTCGGCAAGGGCGACCAGTGGGTCGCCTCGCACATCGACATGAGCACGGCCGTCGTCATCCTCAACAAGGTCGACGCCGCATCGAAGGACCAGGTCCTCACCCAGCTCGCCGCCCTCTCCGCGCTCGGCGCCTCCGACTACTTCCCGGTGTCGGCCAAGAAGGGCAAGGGCATCCCCGAACTCGTGGCCCACCTCGCCAGCCGGATGGAAGAGGGTCCGCTCTACTACCCGGCAGAGACGGTGAGCGACCAGCCCGAGGAGCAGTGGGTCGCCGAGCTGGTCCGCGAGCAGCTCCTCGCCGTCACCCACGACGAACTTCCCTACAGCATCGCCACGAGGGTGACCGAGTGGGAGTGGCCGCGCATCCGCGTCGAGATCATCGTCGAGCGCGACAGCCAGAAGGGCATGGTCATCGGGAAGGGTGGCGCCGTCCTCAAGGAGGTCGGCCAGTTGGCCCGCGCCCAACTCCCCGAGGGCGTGTACCTCGAGCTGTTCGTGAAGGTCGACAAGGACTGGCAGCGCAAGCCCGACCGGGTCGAGCGCCTCGGCTACTGACCCCACCCCGCCGGCGTGCCATGCTGACGCCATGGCACCGCGCATCATCAACGGCAAGGACGAGCTCAAGAGCCTCGTCGGCGAGCACATGGGCTACTCCGAGTGGCTCGAGATCACCCAGGAGCGGGTCAACCTGTTCGCTGACGCGACCGGTGACCACCAGTGGATCCACGTCGATCCGGAGCGCGCCGCGAAGGAGAGCCCCTTCGGTGGCCCCATCGCTCACGGGTACCTGACCCTCTCGCTCGGCCCCGTGCTCCTCCCGCAGGTCGTCATCACCGGCGGCTTCAAGATGGGCGTCAACTACGGCTGCAACAAGGTGCGCTTCATGTCGCCGGTCCCGGTCGGCGCGAAGCTGCGCCTCGGCGTGAAGATCCTCGCCGTCGACGACATCGCCGGTGGCGCCCAGACGACCTACGAACTGACCTTCGAGTGCGAGGGCGCGGCCAAGCCGAGCTGCATCGCCGAGGTCATCTTCCGCGCCTACGAGTGAACACCCCGGCGTCCGCCTCGCCGCGGGTGCTCCATGTCGGCTGCCCGATGTGGGCCCAGCGCGCCTGGGTGGGCCGTCACCTTCCCGCCGACACGGTCCCCGGCCAGGAACTCGTCCCGTACAGCCGTCTCCTCGACGCCGTCGAGGGCAACACGACCTTCTACGCCTCGCCACCCGCGCTCACCATCCGGAAGTGGGCGTCGCAGGCGCGGCCGGGATTCCGCTTCGTGTTCAAGGCTCCACGGACGATCACCCACGAGCGTCGACTCCGTGACGTGACGAGGCCGCTGGCCGACTTCGTCGACCTCCTCCAGCCCCTGGGTGACCTCGTCGGCGGGATCACCCTCCAACTCCCACCGTCGTTCGGACCGGGCGACCTCGATGCACTCGACACCGTGCTCCGCCAGGCTCCCGGCTCGTGGCCGTGGTCGGTGGAGGTGCGTCACGCGCAGTTCTTCGGTGGCGACGGCAAGACCGCCCTGCACGACATCCTCCGCCGCCACGGAGCGGAACGTGTGGTGCTCGACACTGACTCGCTCTTCCTGCGCACCCCCTACACCGAGGCCGGCCGCGAGGAGTGGCGCACCAAGCCGCGCCTCCCACTGCTCGCCGAGCCGCTCACCGACCACCCGATCGTGCGGTTCATCGGCAGCGACCACCCGGAGATCACCGACGACGGCCTCCGACGCTGGCACGAACCCCTGGCCCACTGGATCGAGGAGGGCCGTTCACCGACCTTCTTCGTCCACACACCCGACAACACACGATCACCGGAACTCGCGCGACGGCTCCACACCGACGTCACCGCCCTCGTCCCCGGCCTCACGCCGCTCCCGGAACCGATGGAGTTGGGCTCCCCGCTCCAGCCCACCCTCTTCTGACGAGCGTCAGGCCGGGCGAGGGAGACGCCAGCAGACGTCGATGCCGGACTCACCGGGCGCTTGCGGTCGCCTCGGCTCCTCCCCGATCCGGGTGAAGCCAGAACGAGCGGCGACGCGGCCGCTCGCGACGTTGGCGGCGTCGTGGTGGATCTCGATGGACTCGATGCCCTCGTGGGCGAAACCGGCCTCGACGAGCGCCGCGACAGCCGCCGTCGCTGCGCCCCGACCGTGGTGCTCCCAACCCACCCAGTACCCGATCTCCAACGTCTCGGGAGTGCTCCGTCGATGGAGACCGCACGCGCCGATCACCTGATCGTCGACGTCCACGATGGCGTAGGTGAACGACGCTCCCGACTCGAACTCCTGCATCCACGTGAGGAGCAATGTCTCGCGGGCAGGAAGCTCGAGCGGCTCCGCCGCGATCCACGGCATCCACGGCCGCAGGTGCTCGATGCTGCTCGTGATCAGTTCATGGAAACGCGGCGCATCGTCCACGCTCCATCGACGGATCGAGACCCCACCACCCATCGTCGGCGCACCCGGCGTCAGCGGAAGTTCGGGACGACCTGGGTCGCGAACAACTCCATCGACTCGGTGTCGGGGTAGTCGGCGCACCACGGGATGAAACCGGTGCAGCCGAGGTCGAGATATGCCTGGACCCGCTCACACACCTGCTCGGGCGTGCCGACCAGTGCCGTCTGCTTCCAGGTCTCGAGGGGGTGGCCCCACAGGCTGCGCGATCCGGCTGCCTCGATCTCGGCCTCGGTCGAGCGGATGAACATCTCCGGCGACCAGGTCTTGCGGACGGTCTCCTCGTCACGGCCGACGGCGGCGCAGTGGCCCTTGAGGATCTCGCGCTTGTGGGCGAACTCCTCGAGCGTGCCGCCGAAGTTGGCGCAGTCGGCATGGCGGGCGACCACCCGAAGGGTGAGCTGCTCGCCACCGCCGCCGATCCAGATCGGCGGGTGCGGTGTCTGCAACGGCTTGGGGTCGCAATGGGCGCGCTGCATCTCGTAGTACTTGCCCGAGTAGCTGGTCTCCTGCTCGGTCCACATGCTCTTCACGATCTCGACCGCCTCGCGCAGCATGCCGATGCGCTCCTTCGGCGGCGGGAACTCGAAGCCGTAGCCCTTGTACTCGTTCTCGTACCAGCCGGCACCGATGCCCCAGTCGAGCCGACCGCCACTGATCACGTCGACGGTGCTCGTGATCTTTGCGAGCACCGACGGCTCGCGGTAGCTGTTGCAGCCGACCATCTGGCCGAGGCGGATCGACGAGGTGCGCTGACTGATCGCGGCCATCACCGTCCAGGCCTCGAACACGGCCTCGTGCGCCGGCTTGGGCACGTTGTGAAAGTGGTCGTAGACCCACAGCGAGTCGTAGCCCAACTCCTCGGCACGGAGCGCGATGTCGACAGCGCGCTGCCACTTGTTCGCGGCGCCGTCGATCGACACCAACTCCATCTTCCAGCCCTGCGGGATGAACACCCCGAAGATGTTGCGGCTGAGGTCTCGGGTGTCGGCGGGGACGTGCGTGGTGGCCATGCGCGGAGGCTAACCCGTCACGCGTCGGCGCACGTGAGGTCGCTCCGATCCACTCCGGCACGATGTGACGCCCGACACAGTCGGTCACTAGGTTCGCGTCATGGCCGACACCAGCCCGCAGTTCTCCGTCGCCGAGGTCCACGAGGCCATCGCCGCCAGCCGCCCCGACGAGACGTGCCTCGTGTTCCGCGACCTCCGCCTCACGTGGGCAGAGGTGACCGAGCGCACCCGACGACTCGCCAACCACCTGCTCGGGGCCGGACTCGGCTGCCACACGGAGCGCCGCGACCTCGCCGGCCACGAGAGCGGCCAGAGCCACCTCGCCGTGTACCTCCACAACGGCAACGAGTACCTCGAGTGCATGCTCGGCTCGTTCAAGGCACGTGTCGCACCGTTCAACGTCAACTACCGCTACGTCGCCGAGGAACTCCGGTACCTGCTCACCGACTCGCAGGCCGAGGCCGTCGTGGTGCACAGCCAGTTCGCCCCGACCCTCGCAGAGGTGCTCCCCGATCTTCCGCGTCTCCGCGTCGTACTGCAGATCCCCGACTCCTCGGGCAACGCCCTCCTCCCCGGCGCGCAGTGGTACGAGGAAGCACTCGCCGCCGCGTCCCCCGAGCGACCGGCCGTCGAGTGGAGCCCCGACGACCTCTACATCCTCTACACGGGTGGTACCACCGGCATGCCCAAGGGCGTGATGTGGCGCAACGGCGATGCGAACGTCGAGTGCTTCGGCGGGAGTCGCGCCACCACGATCGAGGGGATCCTCGCCGACGCGAACACCGAACTGAAGGCCCTCCTCGCCCCGCCGTTCATGCACGGCGCCGGTCACTGGATGTCGTTCCGCACCTGGAACGGCGGTGGCACCGTCTTCGTGCAGTCGGTCCCCGAGCGACTCGACCCCGTCGACGTCTGGGGCCTCATCGAGCGCGAGCGTCTCAACTTCCTGCTCATCGTGGGCGACGCGTTCGGACGACCGCTCCTCGACGAACTCGACCGGGCCGACTACGACCTCTCGTCGCTCAACGTCCTGCTGTCGGGAGGCGCTCCGCTGAGCGCGCACCTGAAGGAGTCGTTCCTGCAGCACCTCCCGACGCTGATGATCGTCGACGGCCTCGGATCGTCGGAGGCGGGCGGGCAACTCAGCCAGGTCTCGGCGGGCAGCGGGGCCACCACGGGCACGTTCCCGATCAGTCCCGGTAACCACGTCCTCAGCGCCGACCTCGACCGCGAACTCCCTCCCGGCGACCCCGAACTCGGGTGGCTCGCCAAGAGCGGCAACCTCGCGCTCGGCTATCTCGGCGACCCCGCGAAGACCGCTCGCACCTATCCCGTCGTCGACGGCGTCCGCTACGCGGTCCCCGGCGATCGTGCACGCCTACGCGCCGATGGCGTCATCGAACTCCACGGCCGCGACTCGGTGACCATCAACTCGGGCGGCGAGAAGATCTTCGCCGAGGAGGTCGAGGCAGCGGTCAAGGCTCACCCGGCCGTGTACGACTGCGTGGTGGCCGGACGCCCGAGCGAGCGCTGGGGTAACGAGGTCGTCGCGGTCGTCCGTCTACGCGACGGATACGACGGAGGTGCCGACACGATCGCGTCGCTCCTCGAGGAGGCCGAGCGGCACATCGCCCGCTACAAGCTGCCCAAGGCCTTCGTGTTCGTCCCCGAGGTGCTCCGGTCACCCAGCGGCAAGGCCGACTACCGCTGGGCCAAGCAGGTCGCGGTCGAGGCCGGCTGAGCCATCACCACACAGGGTCGATGGGCGTGATCGTCCCGAGCGCCTGCTCGACGACCTCGGCTGCAGCGAGGCACGTGAGGTCGGCGAAGCGACGACCCACCAGTTGCGCCCCCACGGGCATGCCGTCGGCCATCCCGGCCGGCACCACCGCTGCGGGGAGCCCGAGCAGGTTGGCCGGCAGCACCGGACGCAGCTGCTCGAGCACCATGCGGGCCGCATCGACCGACTCGATGTCGGCACCGAGTTCGAACGGCGGCTGGGCCCACGTCGGCATCAACAACACGTCGTGCTCGGTGAGCATCCGGTGCCACTCGCGATCGATGCGGTTGCGGTCGAGGAACGACGCCATCAGGGTCGGCACGTCGATGAGCGGGAAGACCTCGGTGCCGAAAGAGAGGAAGCGACGACCGGCCTCGCCCATCACCACGTTGAGCAGCTCGATCTGACCCTGGATCTCCTGCAGGAGGATCACTCCCCACAGTTCGACGGCGCGCTCGAACGACGGGACGTCGACCTCGACGACCTCAGCACCCGAATCGGCGAGGGCGTCGGCAGCGCGGCGCACGGCCGCCACGACATCGGGGTGGGTCGAACCGCCGGGCGGGTCGGCGAGGACGGCGACACGCATGGCACGACCCGCTGACCTGTCGGCCAACACGACGGGGACGCTGCGCGGGTCGCGGTCGTGCTGGCCTGCGATCGCGAGGAGGCCAGCTCGCACGTCGGCCACGTGGCGCGCCATCGGCCCGTCGGCGAGCATCAACTGACCGGCGATGCCGGTGTCCTCCGGAGGAACGACGGTCGCCGACGGCACGACACCCGTCGTGGGCTTGATGCTCGTGACGCCACAACACGTGGCCGGGTTCCGCAGCGACCCGCCGATGTCATTGCCGAAACCGAGCGGCGACATGCCCGACGCGAGCGCCGACCCTTCGCCGCCGCTCGACCCGCCGGCAGTGCGCGTCGGGTGCCACGGGTTGTGGGTGTTGCCGTGCAGCGAACTCTCGGTAGTGACCCGCAGGCCGAGGTCGGGAAGATTGGTCCGGCCGATCGGGATGCAACCTGCCCGCCGGGCCCGCTCGACGAGCGGCGCGTCGACGGAGGCGATCGCCTCCGCGAGGAGATGCACGGCCTGGGTCGTGGGAGTCCCGGCGACGTCGATGTTCTCCTTCACGGTCACCGGAACGCCGTGGAGCGGACCGAGTGGGGCACCCGCGGCGACCTGGGCGTCGGCCGCATCGGCGGCGGCGAGGGCCTCGGCATCGAGACGGCGGACGACGGCGTTGAGCCGGGGGTTGACCTCGTCGATCCGGGCGAGGTGGGCCTCGACGACCTCCCGACTCGACACCTCCCGACGGGCGATCAGGCCCGCCAACTCGAGTGCTCCCTTGCGCCACAGCTCGTTGCTCATCGGATCATCGTGCCACAGGCGGACCAACAGCCCGGTCGGCGGAAGAGGCTCACAAACAGTGTGACCTTTCTCTGCGTATCGAACATACGTTCGATACACTATCGATATGGCCCCTCTCGTCGACCCCTCCACGACCGGTTCACCGGTGGCGGGCGCGTCCGTCGGCGAGTGCACGGTGGCGGGTCGGTTCGGCGAACTCGGATTCGATCCGGCGCGCGTGAGTCTCGACGACCTCCCGATGCTCCTCTCCCTCCACGAACGGCGCGGGGCCGCTCTTGCGCTCGCCGTCGCCCGCTTGGAGTCCGAGGGCGACTGGGCCGTCGACGGCACGCTCTCGATGACGGCGTGGCTCCGCGAGCGGTGCCGGATGAGCACCACCTCCGCACGGGCCCTCCTCCGCGAGGGCCAGTTCCTCCGCCGGTTCTCGGACATCGCCGACGCAGCGATCGACGGCCGGCTCTCTGACGCCCACGTCGTCGCCATGCGCCTCGCATCGTGCCGCGCCACCGAGCCGATCCTCGACCAGATGCAGTCCGGCCTGGTCGACACCATCGCACCACTCGGGGCCGCCGACGCCCATCGCGTGTGCGGGGCATGGAAGGAGCGCGCCGAGGCACTGGCCCCCGGACACGAGCCCCGCGTCCGTGAACGCTCGCTCAGCTTCTCCACTGCCGACGACGGTTGCCTCGTCGGGCGTTTCGTCCTCGATCCCGAACTCGCCCGTCAGTTCGAGCACGCCCTCACCACAGCGGCCGCAGCACCCACCCGCGAGATCGCACGCTCCCGTCGCCATGCCGATGCGCTCGCCGACGTCTGCTCGTTCTTCAACGCACAGCATGCGTCGGCCGGTACGCCGCGTCACCGACCGCACGTCGAGCTCGTCATCGAGGCCGACGATCTCGATGCGCGCCGCCCGACCTGTCCCGACGATGCCCTGCTGTGCGATTGCGTGATCCATCGGGTGCTGCGCTCGGGCACCGCTGTCCTCGAGTACGGCCGTGCCACGCGGACCGTTCCTCGGCATCTCTTCCGCGCCCTGGCCGTCCGAGACGGTGGGTGTCGCTACCCCGGCTGCGACCGACCCGTGTCGTGGTGCGACGCCCACCACGTGGTCCACTGGCGACACGGCGGGCACACCACGCCCGACAACCTCGTCCTGCTCTGCACCCGGCACCACCATGTCATCCACTCCCCCGGATGGACTGCCGCCCTCTCCCCCGACGGCACCCTGGTCATCCGGACCATCGACGGGATCGAGCGACGCTCGTCACCACCACGGAGTGCCCGACCACCCGGAGACGGCCTAGCCTCGGATCCGTGACCGAGCGACCGTGGGATGCCGAGACCCTTCCGCAGGGTGAGCAGAAGGTCGCCGCCGTGCGTGAGATGTTCGACGCCGTGGCGCCGCGGTACGACCGCGTCAACCGGGTGATGACCTTCCGCCTCGACGTGCGCTGGCGCCGCTTCGCCGTCCGCATGCTCGCCCTTCCCCAGGGCAGCACCGTCATCGACCTTGCCGCCGGTACCGGCGACCTGTGCATCGACCTCCAGCGTGCGGGTCTCGAGCCGCTGTCGTTCGACCTCAGTTACGGCATGCTCTCGATGGATCGCAGCGGCAGCCCGCGCACGCAGGCCGACATCCTCCGGCTCCCGCTCCCCGACCATTCGGTCGACGGTGCCACCTGTGGCTTCGCTCTCCGCAACCTGCGCGAACTCCCCGCGTTCTTCGCCGAGCTCGCACGCGTGGTGCGGCCCGGTGGCCGCATCGCCCTTCTCGACGTCGGCGTGCCGCGCAACCCGCTGATGCGGTGGGGCAACAACATCTACTTCGGCACCATCGTCCCGCGCATCGGCGCGCTCCTCGGCAGCGACAGCGGCGCCTACCGCTACCTGCCCAAGAGCGTGGCGTACCTCCCCGCTCCGGAGGCGATGGTCGCGATGCTGCGTGAGGCGGGGTTCACCGATGCCCAGCACCGGCAACTGTCGGGCGGGATCACCCAGCTGATGGTCGCCACCCGCGACTGAGGTCCGATGCGCTCCCGCTCGTCCCTGCTCGATGCCGACACGGCGGCCCGCCTCGACCTCAACGATGTCGCCAGGGGTGACGGACTCCTCTTCGTCCGCGACGGGGTGGGCATGGCCGGGCGGGGCGTTGCCGCACGGGTCGGGATCGACGAAGCGGTGGCGTTCCTCGCGGCACTCGATCACGATGCCCCGGAAGGCGCTCCCCTTCCCGTGGCCGTGGGTTCGGTTCCCTTCGTTCCCGGTGCGGCAGGGAGCCTCACCGTCCCAGCCGTCACCGTGGTGCGACGTGCCGATGGTTCGGCGTGGCTAATCGAGGTCGAGGGCGGCATCGAGGCACCCGACGCCGCATCGGCGCTCGCCCCGGTGTCGCGCCCCCAGCCCCGGGCCCAGGAGTTCGCTGTCCGACCGCTCACTCCGGTGGAGCGCTATCTGGCTGCCGTGACCGCAGCGCGCGACGCGGTGCGTTCCGGCGCCCTGACGAAGGCCGTCATCGCCCGGGAGATCGAGGTCTCCAGCCCCGACCCGATCGACGTGCACGCCGTCCTGCTACGTCTCAAGGCCACCTTCGGTCGCAGCCACCGGTACTCGATCGACGGGTTCATCGGCGCCTCACCGGAGCTGCTCGTGGCGGTCGAGGGCAGCACGGTGCGATCACACCCGCTGGCCGGCACCACTCCTCGCACCGGCGATCCCGACACCGACCAGCGAGCCGCCGCCGAGTTGCTGGCCAGCGAGAAGAACCAGGTCGAGCACCGTGTCGTCATCGACATGATCCACGACACCCTCCTCCCATGGTGCAGCTACCTCGACTGGGAGCCCGAGCCCAGCATCGTCACGGTCGCCAACGTCCAGCACCTCGGCACGGCGATGGAGGGTCACCTCAGCGATCCGCGACCCGACGCGATCACCCTCGTGCGCGCCCTGTCGCCCACCCCAGCCCTCGGCGGGTTCCCCCGCGATGCGGCGCTGGCTCTCATCGCAGAGGTGGAGGGTTTCGACCGCGGTCGGTACGGCGGCGCCGTCGGATGGGTCGATGCTGCAGGTGACGGCACGTGGGCCGTGGCGATCCGTTGCGCGGAGCTCTCCGACGATCGTCGCACTGCACGCCTCGTCGGTGGCGGTGGCATCGTGGCCGACAGCGAGCCACTCGCCGAACTGGCCGAGACGCAGGCCAAGCTGCAGGCGATGCTCTCGGCGATCGTCAGGCCGTGATCGCAGCCGCGACAGCGGCATGCAACGCATCGTGGTCGATGACGTTCTGATCGCGATCGCTCACGACCCTCACGACCACGCACTCACGATCGTCGAGGGCCTCCTGGAGGTCGAGCATCGTGTGCGCCGTCCGCGCGCCGAGTCCGTGCGCCCGGGCGATGCCGATGAGGTCGGTGCCGTGCGGTGTCCCGAACAACTGCTCGAAACGATCGGCGCCGAGGGTGCCGCGCTGCGGGAGGAACGAGAAGATCCCGCCACCGTCGTTGTCGACCACCACGATCGTGAGGTCGAGGCCACGGGCCGACAGGCCGACCAGCGAAGAGAGGTCGTGGCAGAACGCCACGTCGCCGATCAGGAGCGTGGTGCGCTGCCCGCTGCCGATCGCCGCGCCGATCGCCGATGCGATCACGCCGTCGATGCCGTTAGCGCCGCGGTTCGAGAGCACGGTCGTCGATGACGCCGCACCGAACCACTCGACGTCGCGCACGGGCATCGACGACGACACGACGAGGACGCCGTCGCTCGCACTGAGCGCCCGCGCCACCATCGGTTCGCTCGGCGAACCGTCGGAAGCAGCGCTGAACGCTGCGTCGAGTGCCGCCTGGGCAGCGGATTCTGCAGCTGTCCAACGCGCGAGCCACGAGGCAGGCGCTGGCTCGAGACCCTCGGCCACGATGGCGGAGCACACAGCACCGGGCTCGCCGTACACGCGGGCCGTCACGATGCCGGCCGGGTCGATGATCCGCTGCGGGGCGAAGACGTGGACGTGCTCAGCTCCGGCCGCGGCGCGTGCCTGCATCCACTGGCCGAGCACCTTCGAGGCCGGCTGCTCACCGAGGTGGAGCACGACATCGGGCTGGAACTCCGGACGCGTCGAGACCGCTCGCACGATCGGGTCGAACGCACACACCGCCGTCGACAGGCTGCGACAGCCCGACCGCGGATCGGCGAACACCGGCCATCCCAGCGTCTCCGACAGACGCGCCACGCCCGAGACGTCAGCGATGCCCCGACCAGCAACGATCAGCCCGGCCTTCCCCGAGAACGAGATCGCCAACTCCTCGAGCGGCACCGGCGACGCGAACCACTCGCCCGCGGTGCTGGCACCGTCGATCACGTCGTGGGCGTCGATCTCGCCGGCCATCGGGAGTCCGAGCGTCGTACCGACCAACGGCTCACGGAACGGCAGGTTCAGATGCACGGGACCGGAGTCGTCGCCGAGCGTCGCCCACCAGATCTCCGCGGCCAACGCACGCCACTCGTGCGCTGAGCGGGAGTCGGGCACCTCGGCCGAGGCGAACACCCGCACCACGTCGCCGTAGAGCTCGAACTGGTCGATGGTCTGCGGGGCCCCGACTCCGTGCAGCTCGGGCGGACGATCGGCCGTGAGGACGAGCATCGGAACACCCGAGAGATCGGCCTCGACAACAGCGGCGTGGAAGTGGGCTGCCGCGGTCCCGCTCGTGCAGAGCAGCGCAGCCGGGACGCCCGACGCGCTGGCAATTCCGAGAGCGATGAACGACGCCGAACGCTCGTCGATCGCGACATGCACACCGATCTCGGGCCGATCCGCGAGGGCGAGTGCCATCGGGGTGCTGCGCGACCCGGGCGACACGACGGCGTGCTGCATACCCATCCGGATCCACTGGTCGACGAGGGTGGCGCAGAAGGTCGCCTGCACGTCGGCGGGAGCGGCCGTGGCCAGACGCTCGAGTGCGGGATCGGTGCTCACCTCCCCCACGCTACGACCTCCGGCGCGACCTATGCTCGCCCCGTGACCGAGCCGAGCACCCGTCCTGTCGTCAAGGTCGAGATCTTCTCCGACGTGGTGTGCCCGTGGTGCTACATCGGCAAGCGTCGATTCGAGCGAGCGGTCGCCGCACTCGAGGGCGAGATCGACATCGATGTCGCCTACCGCCCATACCAGCTCGACCCGGGTGCCGACCCTGATCGTTCCGGCCCTGTGCTCGAGGCCTACGCGAAGAAGTTCGGCGGCCCCGAGCGCGCCCGGCAGATCGTCGACCACGTCTCGGAGGTCGCCGCCGGTGAGGGACTCGACTTCCGGATGGACCTCGCCCAGCGGGCCAACACCCGCCGCGCCCATCGCCTCCTGTGGCTCGCCGAGGGAACCGGCCACCAGCTCGCTCTCAAGGAACGGCTCCTGAGCGCCTACTTCCACGAGGGACTCGACATCGGCGACGTCGACACCCTGGCGGCGTGTGCGGCCGACGTCGGCATGCCCGCCGACCGTGTTGCAGCCTTCCTGCGCAGCGACGACGGGACGGCCGAGGTCGATGCCGGGCTGCGCGCTGCTGCCGACGCCGAGATCACCGCCGTGCCGACGTACGTCATCGACGGACGGTGGGCGGTCCCCGGCGCCCAGGACACCGAGACCTTCATCACCGTCCTGCGTCGAGTCATCGAGCGTCGGGCCGTCGAAGGCCCCACGGGGTGACCACCTGGCGCGAGCACGACGGCCCGTTGGCCGCGCTCGTCGCCGAACCCGACGCGCCGACACCGCGCCGGCCGACACCGCGACAGCCGGTCGTGATGGTCCACGGCTTCACCCAGACGGGCCGCTCCTGGCTACTCATCGCCGAGCGCCTCGTCGGGCGCGGTCATGCCGTGGTCCTGCCCGACCTCCCCGGCCACGGACGGTCGGCCACTGTCACGGCGAGCCTTCCGGCGACTGGCGACCTCCTCGCTGATCACGTCGACCGGACGGACGGACGACCCGCCGCCTGTGTGGGCTACTCGCTCGGGGGACGGTGCGCCCTCCACCTGCTCGTGCAGCATCCTGATGCGATCTCACGACTCGCACTCGTCGGCGCCCATCCCGGGCTCGACGACCCGAACGAACGCGCTGTCCGACGGCTCGACGACGACGCTCTCGCATCCCGACTCGAGGCCGAGGGGATCGACGCCTTCCTCGACCACTGGCTCACCGTGTCGCTGTTCGGAGGCTTCGTCCCCGATGCGACCGAGCAGGCGATCCGACGGGCGAACACCGTGACCGGCCTCGCCTCGTCGCTGCGCAGTGCTGGCACCGGGAACCAGGAATCGCTGTGGAGCCAACTCGCACTGCTCCCCCTCCCCGTGCTCGCGATGGCAGGGAGCCGCGACTCGAAGTTCGTGGCGCTGGCCCAGCGTCTCGTGGCCACGATGCCGAACGCCACGTCGCTGACCATCGACGGCGCGGCGCACATGGCGCACCTCGAACGACCCGATGCCGTTGCTGCGGCGATCGAGTCGTTCCTCGACGCCGACTGACCGGCCCTAACCGCCGAGGGCGATGCCCAGCGCGGCGAGCAGGCCGGTGACCAGCTGGACCCGACCGGTGGCGCCGAGGACGGCGATGAGGTCGCGCCCGACGGCGCCCGAACGCACTGCTCGAACGGCCGGAGCGGCCGCGACGATTCCGACCAGTCCGAGCGCGGCGGCGGGCCGATCGCTCACGGCGATGACGATCAACACGACCCACGCGAGACCCAGCAGGGCGACGTAGAAGGTGCGGGTCCGGGCGTCACCGAGGCGTACGGCGAGGGTCCGCTTGCCCACGACCGTGTCGGTCGGGATGTCGCGCAGGTTGTTGACGACGAGGAGCGCGCACGCCAGAGCACCTGCCGCGCACCCGGCCCACCATGCCGTGGCCGTGATCTCCTCGAGTACCACGAACGTCGTCCCGGCCGTGGCCACGAGACCGAAGAACACGAACACGAAGATCTCGCCGAGACCGA
This sequence comes from Actinomycetota bacterium, assembly GCA_041156905.1. GTDB lineage: Bacteria > Actinomycetota > Acidimicrobiia > Acidimicrobiales > Ilumatobacteraceae > UBA668. The sequence continues at coordinate 14,123 of JBEBDM010000181.1, forward strand.
GGTACCCGTAGGGCCGCGGTCCACCCGTGTAGAACCAGCCGGCGAGGATCGACAGCGCACCGACGAGCACCAACCACAGGGTGGTCGAGAGCGCCAGCACCAGACCGCACACCGCCGCCGCACCGAACGCGGCGAATGCCGCGTGCTTCACCGAGCGCGCCGAGGCCAGGCCACTCGCCACGAGCCGCGCCGGGCCGACGCGGACCTCGTCGGTGCCGCGGACACCGTCGCTGTAGTCGTTCGCGTAGTTCACCCCGACCTGGAGCGCGAGCGACACGACGAGCGCCAGGACCGCCCTCCACCAGACAGCACCGGTCTCACCGACGGCAGCCGCGGCACCCAGCGCGACAGGCACCACGGCGGCGGGAAGGGTGCGCGGGCGGGCTCCGAGTATCCAGCGGTTCATCGGCGGCGATTCTTGCCGAATACGCTCCCGTCGTGCCGCATCTCGTCGCCCTCGACCTCCCCGGAGGCCAGGAGTTCGTCGATGCACTCCGCCGCGAGTGGGACGCAGGCCATGTCGTGATGCCCGTCGACCAGCGCCTACCCGACCCGGCGCGTCGCGCGCTGTTCGATGCGATGCAGCCCGATGCCGTGCTCGACACGAGCGGTCGCACGCGTCTCGACAGCAACGATCCCGGGCGACGTGACGCCCTCATGGCTCTCGAGGACGGCGACGCCCTCCTCATGGCCACCAGCGGCTCCACCGGCTCACCGAAGGGTGCCGTGCTCACCCACGATGCTGTCCGTGCCTCCGCCCTCGCCACCTCCCGACGACTCGGCACCGGGTCCGACGACACGTGGCTGGCCTGTCTTCCGCTCGCCCATGTGGGTGGGCTCTCGGTCGTCACCCGGGCCCTGCACTCCGGCAGCGGACTCGTCGTCCACGACGGCTTCCACGCTGCGGACGTCGAGCAGGCCGCCCGCGACGGTGTCACGGCGGTCTCGCTCGTCGCCACGGCCCTCGCACGCATCGACCCGTCGCTGTTCCGCGTGATCGTCCTCGGCGGCTCGCGCCCTCCTGCTGACCGGCCCGCCCATTCGGTCGCCACCTACGGGATGACCGAGACCGGTAGCGGCGTGGTCTACGACGGGGTCCCGCTCGAGGGGGTCGAGATCACCTTCCGTGAGGGCGAGGTGCTCCTGAGGTGCCCGATGCTGATGCGGGGCTACCGCAACCATCCCTCACCGATCGACGAGGACGGATGGCTCCACACCGGCGACCTCGGGCACTGGCTGCCCGACGGACGACTCCACGTCGAGGGACGGCGTGGCGACATGATCGTCACCGGTGGTGAGAACGTCTGGCCCGAGGCTGTCGAGGGCGTGCTGGCCACACACCCGGCCGTCGCCGAGGTCGCCGTCGCCGGTATTGCCGACCCTGAGTGGGGCGCCGTCGTCACGG
>JBEBDM010000182.1:0-2636 GCA_041156905.1 Actinomycetota bacterium
CGTCAGGGCGACTACCTCGGCATCGGCTGTGCGGCACACAGCCATCGCAGTGGTCGGCGCTGGTGGAACCTGCGGACGCCCGAGCGGTACATCGCCGCCGTGGCGGCAGGGGAGAGCACCGAGGCCTCCCACGAGGATCTCGATGCCGACACGCGTCGGGTGGAAGGTCTCCAGTTGCGGCTCCGGACGACGGAGGGCATCCCGGTCGATGCCATCGCTCCGGAGGACCGTGTCGACCTCGAGGGCCTCGTGGTCCAGGAGGGCGATCGCCTCGTGCTGACGAGGGCTGGTCGTCTGCTGGCGAACGAGGTTGCGATCCGGGTCCGCTAGAGCGTCGACGCGCTGCGGTGGAGCTCGTGGAGCACCGCCGGGATCTCGAGTTCGGTGACGGCAGGAGCGAACAGGAAACCCTGTGCGGCGCGACAACCCATGGCGCGCAGGGCGGCAAGTTGTTCGTGGGTCTCGACGCCCTTCGCCACGGTCACGAAACCGAGGTCGGAGGCCAACGAGATCATCGAGGCCACGAGGCGTTGGGTCGCCTCGTCCTCGCCGATCCGGCTGATCATCCTCCGGTCGATGGTGACGCGTCGGACTCCCATCGCGGCCAAGCGCGAGATCGTCGACATGCCGGTCCCGAAGTCGTCGACGCTGAGCGTCACCCCAGCCTCGGCGAGCACGCGCAGGTTGTCAGCGACCGCCGGTTCGGCGGCGAACAGCGCCGTCTCGGGGATGTCGAGCACGAACCACTCGGGTCGCAGGTCGTGGCCGTCGACGCGCTGGAGGACACCCTGGGCGAACCCTGGCCAGGCGAGTTCGGACGACGAGGCGTTGACGACGACCTGGAAGTCGCTGCGCGGCAGGGTGCGGTCGGTGCGCAGGGATCTCAGGAACGACCCGGCGCGGTCGAGCACGAACGAGCCGATGGCGATGATCTCGGAGTTCTGCTCGGCCAACGGGATGAACGTGCTCGGGGCGATGTCACCCATCTGCGGGTGGTGCCAGCGGCAGAGAGCCTCGACCCCGACCGGCTTTCCTGAACCGAGGCTGACGAGGGGTTGGTACCAGACCTCCATGTGCCGGTACTGGATGGCGGTCCGCAACGCGTTCCAGAGCTGGACGACCGTCGTTGGACTCTCCGCGCCGTCCGTCGAGTGGTGGACGCAACGGTTCCCGCCACGGCTGGAGGCCTCGAGCATCGCCGTCCCGGCCTGCTGGAGGGCGAGAGTGGCCCCATCGGTGCTGTCCACGGTCGAGGTCCCGACGGAGGCGGTGATGCGCAGGGTCCTGCCGCGCAGGTCGATCGGCTGACGGATGGCGTCGCGGAGGGTCGACGCCAGACGATCGAACTCGGTTGCCTCGGAGGCCTGGTGCACGAGGAGGAACGAGCTCGGTGGGACACGTGCGAGCAGGGCTCCGCTCGGGGCGTGGCTCGCCAGCAGGCGCCCTGCTCGCTGGACCAGTTCGTCGGCTGCGTCATGACCGAGGGCCCGGGCGACGATCTCGTACTGATCGAGGTCGATGGACGACACACCGACCGTCCCCGGAGGAGAGCGATGGGCCGCGTCGGCGAGGAAGCGTTCGGCCGTCTCGCGGCCGGGCAATCCGGTGAGCGGGTCGGAGGCGGGAACCATGCCGCCGAGGTCGTCGACGACTCCTGTCAGTTCGTGGACCGAGACGAGCACCATGCCGTTCGGTGTGAGCGTCCGGCAGTCGATGTCGAACCAACGCGTCCCCTCGGGTCCGGGGACGCTGCTGGTCGCCCGCGCCGAGGTCGTCGAGCCCTCGAGGTCGTCCGCGACGGCAGCGAGATCGGGGCCGATGTCGCCGAGGCCGGCGAGCGAGCAGCCGACGGGCTGTTCGCCGACCAGTTCCGTGAACGCCCGATTCGCCCAGAGCACGAGGTGCCCGTGATCGACCACGGCCGAAGCCGTCGGCGAGGTGTCGGCGACGAGTTCGGCGAGGTCGTCGGGTCCGGGCACGTCGTCATTCTGGCGGACGGCTGCTATCTTCCACGGGCACATCGGGCGTGTAGCTCAGTTGGTTAGAGCGCCACCATGACACGGTGGAGGTCTCGGGTTCGAGTCCCGCCACGCCCACCCGGTCCGGCCCCGCCTCGGCGGGGCCGTGTCGCGTCCGGAGGTCGCCAGAAGTGGCGATGTGTCGATGTCAGGAGGTGGGAACGATGGGGGTCACTGCACGCGAGTGGATCAGCTCGGTCGAGATCGATCCGGCGATCGGTCGGGAATGGCCCACGTACGCCGTCGTCCTCGTCGCCGCCGACGGACTCCGTCCCGAACTGCTCGGCGAGGTCACGGATCGCCTCGTGACAGCGGCCGATGCGTCGGTCGCTGACGAGGACCCTGATGTCATCGACCCGCACGTGGGCCTGTGGCGCGAGGCTTTCCGCGGGTTCGGTGTGGCGCCGCGTGTCGCCCGATCGAGCGTCGATGCGCTGGTGCGGCGCTCGGCCGGTGGAAAGGGACTGCCTCGGCTCGGCACGTTGGTCGACCTGTACAACGCCGTGTCGGTCATCCACCGTGTGCCCATCGGCGGAGAGGACCTCGCGAAGTACGTGGGGTCGGCGCGGCTCGTCCGTGAGACCGGCTCGGAGGCGTTCCACACGACGGCAGACGGTG
>JBEBDM010000183.1:0-2581 GCA_041156905.1 Actinomycetota bacterium
TGGACGCGCGAACGCTCGGCGGGCGTCGACCACGGGCGGCGCCACGACGGCTCGGCCGCCATCAGTAGGACCTCGGCCACGGTGATCGGGAAGTTCCAGTTCACCGTCTCGGTCTGGGGCACGTAGGCGATGCGCAGCGAGTCGGCGCGCTCGACGCGACCCTCGGTGGGGGTCAGGTTCCCGAGCACGAGTCGCAGCAGCGTGGTCTTGCCCGAGCCGGAGGGCCCGATGATGCCGAGGAACTCACCGCGCTCGACCGAGATGCTGACGTCGTGTAGCGCCGGCGGACCGCCGTACGAGTGCGACACGCCCTTGAGGGCGATGAGGGGACTGGAGGTCATTGCGGGTACTCCGCTCGATCGGTGGTGACGTCGGAGACGTCGAGAGAGGCGATGGCCGATGCGTCGCCGCCGAGGGCCTCGACCATCGTGACGTAGTCGAACTGCATGAGTCCGAGGAAGGAATGCTGCGGCTCGCCGGGTGCTCCGGGGAGGTCGTCGTCGCGCAGGACGTCGACGTAGGCGACCCCGGTCTCGGCGCCGATCTGCTCGAGCACGGGGCTGGGGAAGACCTCAGAGCCGAAGATGGCCGACACGCCCGATGACTCGACCTGGGCGATCAGGTCGGCGATCTCCTTGGCGGTGGGCTCGTCGAAGCTGCTCGGCTGGATGGCACCGATCACGGTCCAGTCGTAGGTGCGCGAGAAGTAGGCGTAGGCGTCGTGGTACGTGAGCAGTTGCCGCTGTTCGGGCGTCATCGTGGCCGAGGCCGTGCGCACGGCCTCGTCGAGGGCAGCGAGGCGGCCGAGGTAGGCGGTGGCGTTCGTGCGGTAGGCGTCGGCGTTGGTCGGGTCGAGGGCGGCCATCACGTCGCGGATCCGCTCGATGTAGGCCGAGGCGAGCGTCGGATCGGTCCAGAGGTGGGGGTTCGGCTTGCCACCCTCGCGGGGGAAGGAGAAGTCGTAGATGTACTCGGCGGCGGGCAGGACCGAGGTCCCGAGTTCGCAGAGGGTGGCCGAGTCGCGCAGGTGCACCTCGGCGAGGTCCTTGGTCGGCTCCTCGAGGACGAGACCGTTGCTGAACACGACGTCGGCCCGCTCGAGGGTGGCGGCGATGCTCGGCGGTGGCTCGAACGTGTGGGAGTTGGTGCCCTCGGGAACCATGCCGGTGACGTCGGCGAGGTCGCCCACGACGTTGGCGACCATCGAGGTGATCGGGGCCACGGTGACGGCGATCGAGGGGCGGGTCCCGGCGGGCAGGGGGGTGACGTCGGAGCAGGCGGCGACGGCCGCGGCCTGGGGGTCGGCCGCGACCGTCGAATCGCCTGAGGGTTCGCCCGCCGAGCAGCCCACGACCGCGAGGGCGGCGAGGGCGGCGAGGAGCGGACGTGGGGTCACGGAGCGACCCTACTGAGGGCTGTCCGCGAACGCACTCTTTTAGTGCTAAATAGTTTCGAGGTCGTTTTCCCCCTCCCGGGCCACCACTTCCCGCGGAAGCCCTCTCCCCCTCCGGAACGGTGTGTGGCAGGATGGCCACACCGGGAGACGGACGAACGGAGAACGAGATGACGGGCCGACACGCATCGGGAGTGCGAGCCGGACGAGCGGCACGCTGGGCCTCTCTCGTCGCGATCGTGGCCGTGGCTGTCCCCGGAGCGATCGGGGCGGACTCGCCGACCGCAGGGTCCGACCAGGCCGAGGCTCCTGCACCGGTCCGGGTCGACCACCCCGTCGAGGTCGACCCCCTGCTGCGCTCGGCGACCGGCCCCCAGCACGTTCTCGTTCGTCTCCGTGGCCGTTCCGCCTCCCAGGGTGTCTCGACGTCGTCGGTCCGCAGCGCCCAGCGCTCGTTCGCCGTCGACGCCTTCCGCGTCGCGCCGTCGGCTCAGGTCGTGGGAAGCGTCGACTCGCTCCTCAACGGGGTGTTCCTCACCGTCGAGGCCAAGGAATTGCCGGCTCTCGCTGCGTTGCCCGACGTGTACCGGATCTCGAAGGTCAAGGACTACGAGAAGTCGCTCAGCGAGACGGTGCCCTACATCGGTGCCGACGTGCTCCACGGCGGCGGGAACACCGGTGCGGGGATCACGGTGGCGGTCCTCGACAGCGGGATCGACTACACCCACGAGGCCTTCGGCGGCGCGGGCACCGTCGAGGCCTATGACGCGGCCCACGACGACCCCGTCGCGCCGACGGGTTTCCCGACGGCTCGCGTGACAAAGGGGTATGACTTCGTGGGCGAGGAGTGGCCGAACGCCGATCTCGCTCCTGACGCTGATCCGATCGACGCCGTCGGCGGTCACGGCACGCACGTGGCCGACATCATCGGCGGCACGCTCGGTGTGGCGCCCGACGTCGATCTGTGGGCCATCAAGGTGTGCAGTGCTGTCGATACGGCCTGCTCCGGGCAGGCGATGGTCGAGGGTTTCGACTACGCCTTCGACCCGAACAACGACGGCGACTCCAGCGACCACGCCGACATCGTCAACATGTCGCTCGGCTCTCCCTACGGGCAGGCCTTCGACGACGACCTGTCCTACATGGTCGACCAGGCCACGGCCGGTGGGATGCTGAGTGTGGCCGCTG
>JBEBDM010000184.1:0-3116 GCA_041156905.1 Actinomycetota bacterium
TGATGAACACCATGTCGGCGCCCTTCACCATCTCCTCGATCTCGTCGCGGTGCGACTCGGCTGCGTTGCGGCCCACGTCGGGGTCGCTGCCGGCTCCGAGGCCACGGGTGAGCTCACGGCCGATGTCGAGCTTGACGTCGGCGTCGCTCATCAGCAGCGCCTGCGCGTCGGTGTTGACGGCGATGAACTCGACGCCCTTGAGGCCGGCATCGATCATCCGGTTGACGGCGTTGACGCCGCCGCCACCGACACCGATCACCTTGATGACAGCGAGATAGTTCTGGGGAGCGCCGGCCATCAGGGGTACCTCCGTAGGGTTCGGCAGGGAGAGGAAGAGACTTCGTGTGCGTATCGGGCCACGGCCCGGGGGCCGCGAATGGCCTGATCGTAGCCTTCGCAGGCCCGCTGTCGGGGGATAGCCCTGCTCACGGGGGTCGTCATCCGCGCACGATGCCGATCTCGGGGGTCGAGACGTCGATCGCGGTGATCCCGCCGAGGCCCGACCGGACCACGTAGAGCAAGCGGGCCAGCTTCTCGTCGAGGGTGGCGTCGTCGCCGAGCCGGACATCGATCAGCGCCTCGGCACCCAGCGAGGAGACCCCCTCGAGCTGCAGGCTCATGGTGCGCGTGCTGGTGTCGATCCCGATGCTGCGGGTGATCGAGCGGATCTCGGCGGGCAGGCTCCGCACGAGCACGCCGGCCGAGGCGTACGGGGCGCCGGCGTACTGACCGGGAGCGGCGTCGGGATGGGTGCCGGTGATCAGCATGTAGGCCACCGGGCGGCCGGCGATGACGTCGAGGACCCTCCCCTGCACGTCGATCACCCGGTACTGGAGGTCGCTGCCCTGATAGGTCGCGAGCGGCTGCCGCTCGCGGATGTCGATCGTGAGCCCGTGAGGGAAGTGCGTGGTGACCACTGCCGACTCGACCCACGGATCGGCCTCGAGTCGGGCCTCGAGCGCCTGTGTGTCGACGAGCAGCACCGGCTCACCCGTCACCTCGGTGATGACCGAGTCGACGAGCAGGGGGTCGACATAGACGTTGCCCTGGACACGGATGTCGGTGACGTCGAAGAGGGGCGAGGCGACGACGGCCACGGCGATCAGCGCCACGAGGAGAACCGCGCTGACGATGCCGACGATCACGAGTCGTCGTCGGCCCTCGGCGCGTCGGGCGGCGATGCGTCGGGCGCGCATGCGCGGATCGATTCCTCCGCCACTCGGGGCGGGTGCCGTGGGAGCGATGCCCTCGTCGAGGTCGCCGATCCTCACCAGGCCGTCATCGGGATCGACCCTGTTGGCCGAACCACCGCTGTCGATCACCGTGTCGAGGTACACGGGATCGGGCAGCTCGTCGTCGGTGATCGTGACCGCCACCCGCACCGGCGCAGTGGGAGCCGCCGGAGCGGCGACAGGGGCAGGAGCCGCCGGTGCCGTGGCGTCCGGCATGGTCGCATCCTCGAGGGTCGCATCGGCCTGCGTCTCGTCATCGGCCAGCGTCGCGTCCGCCAGCGTCTCGTCGTCGGCCAGCGTGACGTCGGCCGTCGGATCCTCGATCTCCGTCGGGTCGATCCCGAGCAGCCGGTCGATCGACGGGTCGTCGAAGTCATAGCTCCGCCGCTCCTCGGGCTCCCCGGAGAACGCGGCAGCGAGTTCCTCGAGCACACCCTCGGGCAGCGGGAGGTCGCGAGTCGGTTCGTCTCGGTCGGTCACCAGTCCACCCCCGTGTGCAGCTCGTCGTGGTCGTCGGCGGCGAGCGGGGGGAACCCCACGAGGCGGACCTCGCTCCGCAGCCGTCGACCAGTCTCGCGTTCGACGGCCTCCCGGACACGGCACATCACGGCGTACACGTCGGCCGCACGGGCGCCGGGCTCGGCCTGGATGAAGTTGGCATGCTTCTCGCTCACGCTCGCACCGCCCACGCGCAGCCCGCGTAACCCGAGCGAGTCGATGACCTGGGCCGCCGCCAGCTCCCCGGGGACCGGGTTGACGAACACCGAGCCGGCGTTCTGCCCGCCCGGCTGGTTCTCCCGACGCCACCGCACGATCTCGGCCAGCCGCTCCTCGGCCTCGGCCGGATCACCGGCGCTCAGCGCGAGCCGCACGGCCACGACGACCTGATGATCAGCGAGTGCCGAACCACGGAAGCGCAGGCCGAGCCGTGACGCCGGCAGCCACTTGCGCTCGCCCAGGAGCAGGTCGACGACCTCGGCCTCCACGAGCGAGGCCTCCATGTCGCTGCCGTGTCCACCGGCGTTCATGCGGACCGCCCCGCCGACCGACCCGGGAACACCGACGGCCCACTCGAACCCCGTCACACCTGCCGACGCGGTACGGCGGGCGAGCACGGGCAGGGCCACCGCTCCCCCGGCGACCACCTCCACACGCCCGGTCGGATCGGCCATGCCGATGGTGATGCCGTCCGCCCGCTCGGAGTCGGAGACGGCCAGGGAGGTCAGGGTCACGGCCACGCCGTCGAAGCCGTCGTCACACACGAGCATGTTCGACCCCCGCCCGATCACCAGGACGGGCACTCCGGCCTCCCGCGCCACGGAGGCGACACGCAGGAGTTCCTCCACCGTCGCCGGTGCGGCGAGTACGGCGGCGCGGCCACCGACCTTGTAGGTCGTGAGGGCACCGAGCGGCTGATCGACCGACGCGCACGGCCCGATCCGGGCCGCGAGCGCCGACGCGTCGAACGACATCACGTCCGACCACCCCGGCGACGGCGCGCCTCCGCGACCTCGTCGGGGAACGCCGCGATGTCGCCACAGCCCATCGAGATGCACACGTCGCCCGGACGCAGTACACCGGCCACGTACTCCACGAGATCAGAGCGTCGCGGCATCCACGCGAGACGGGTCGACGGGTGGGCATCGAGGACCGCGTTGACGACGAGCTTGCCGGTCACGCCGGGGATCGGTGTCGTGCCAGAGGCGTAGATGTCGGTGAGGACCACGAGGTCGGCGTCAACGAACGCATCGCGGTACTCCTTCCACATCGCCTCCATCCGGTTGTAGCGATTCGGCTGGAACACCGCGACGACCCGTGACCAGCCGTCACCGCTGTAGCGCGCCGCGGCGAGGACGGCAGCGATCTCCTGCGGGAGGTGCGCGT